>JAUIFV010000264.1 GCA_030430155.1 Gammaproteobacteria bacterium | reverse complement strand
GTGAGCTGCTCGGTATGGGCCATCTCCAGCGCCAGCGGGGACTGGTCGCTGAGAAAGAACCAGTTGCCGCCCCAGGCGATGTCGCCACGGACGCTGCCGTAGCCGGGCACTTCAACGGCGATCTGTCGCTGCGTCCGGCGCGCCGGGACATTGCTGATCTGCGCCTCGCCACTGCGATCCAGCACTGCCTCTACAACGCCCACCGGGGTGGCAAAGCGATGCCGACCGGGTCCGATGCGTCCCAGATGGCGCAGCGTCTCGATGACCCCGAACAGGCCGTGGCCGCACATGCCCAAAGCGCCGACGTTGTTGAAGAACACCACCGCGCAGGCGTGCTGCGGATCGGCCGCGGGCAGCAGCCACGCGCCGACCAGGACGTCCGACCCGCGCGGCTCGCAAACCACCGCGCGGCGGTAGTGATCGTATTTCTCGATCAGCCGCTGCCGCGACACTTTCGGGTCGGCGTGCTGCAGGTTGGGGCCGCCGGCAATAACCACCCGGGTCGGTTCGCCGGCGCTGTGGGAGTCAACGATTCGCAGCTTTTCCATCGTTAGGGCCCAGGGCAAAGGGCTCAGGGCCCAGGATTCGGCATCCCGCACGCTCTGGCTCTCCTGGGCCCTGAGCCCTGGGCCCTGAACCAAGGTCGTGAGACGCACACCGGTAGCATGCCGCCTCTCCCCGCCGCAGTCTTGAACCCTTCCCGCACCCCGCGTGCGGAAATCGGCATAATCACGCAGATGGGCACCGCCACACAGGCTATCGAGCCCCGTGCAGCGCTAGGCAGCATGCCAATCGCGCTGGCGGCTGCTCTGTTTGATCGACTGCCGGACGTGGTGTTCTTCGCCAAGGACGCGCAGGGGCGCTACACCCACGCCAACCGCACTCTGGCGCTGCGGCTGGGTCTGCGTGGTCCGCAGCAGCTGATCGGACGGCGGGTCGGCGATTTGTTTCCCAGCGCCTTGGGTGAAAGCTACGCGGCGCAGGATCAGCGCGTGCTGCGGCGTGGCGTGGCGGTGGTCGATCAGCTGGAGGTACACCTGCTGCCCAACGGTGATCGCGGCTGGTGTCTGACCTGCAAGTATCCGCTGCGCGAGGAGTCGAGCCAGCGCTTCGTCGGTCTGGTCGGCTTGTCCCGTGATCTGCCGCGACTGCCGGAAAAGCACGTACTGCCCGCTGCCCTGCGACAGGTGATCAGCCGCATACGCAGCGCTTACGCCGAGCCGTTGAGCATCGCCGCGCTGGCCTCCGCGGCAGGCATCAGCATGGATCAGCTGGAGCGACGGATGCGCCAGCTGCTGGGCATCGGCCCGCGGCAATTGTTGGTGCGCACTCGCATTGAGGCAGCCATGCAGGCGCTGGCTGGTGAGCAGCGCATCGCCGCGGTGGCGCAGGCTTGCGGCTATAGCGATCAGAGTGCCTTTGCGCGTCAGTTCAAGGCAGTGGTTGGGGTATCGCCTAGCGAATTTCGAACGAAGGGCCCAGGGCCCAGGGCACAGGGCCCAGAAGAAGCCGGAGCGCGCAGGTAGCTGCTTTCCTAGACCTTTCGACGAAACTAATTATCGTCGCGCAGCTTCTCGGCCATCTTGCGCATGCGGTCGCGGAAGGCCTCGGCTTCGCGGCGTTTGGCTTCCAGTTCGGCCAGATCCAGCTTCTTTGCAGCGCTGGATTGGGGTTCGGACTTTCCTGCGTCAGCGCCGGGGGTTGAGGGCTTGGTCGGGGTGGGTGCGGCCGGCTGCTTGTCGGCGGCTTCCACTTTCGGCTTGGCTTCGACCGTCTTGGCCGGCGCTGCAGCGGGTTGCCCCTTGGGCTCGTCGTCCATCAGCGACATGCTCAGCGGCTGAATCTGCGGCTTGACGACCTCGTCGCCGCTTTGGGCGCCCTGATCGGCCTCGAACTCGGCGATCAACTGCGCCATTCGCGCCTCATCCGGTGCCGGCGCCTTCGGTGAGGCCGAATGCAACAGTTCGAAATCGCGCTCGGCCTTGGTTTTCTCACGCGGTGCGGGCACTGCATCGCCAGGCGGCTGCGGCTTGTCGGCTTTGGGCTGCGTCGCCGCTCTAGTTGCAGCTTCGGTCGGCTTCGGCTTAGCCGCGGTGGGCGCAGCTGTCGCGGGCGCCTCAAGTTTCGGCTTGGACGGCTGGGCCGGCTGCACGGCATCGTAGCCCTTGCCCTTGGGAATGCTCTCGGGGTCGAACTGCACATCCAGGTCGACCGCCACCACTTGATCAGGATCCCATTGATGGGCGGCGGGGATGGAGGCAGCAACGCCGTCGCCGCCGCGCAGTCGTCGGCGTAGATCCTCGGGCAATGCCTCCATGATCAGCGCGTTGTCCTCGCGGACCAGGAAACGGCCGATGCGATCAAACAGGTTGTCATCGACCTCGTCACCGGGGAACTGCTTGTGGGTGGTGCCCAAAGTGTCAAGGTTTTCGAAGCTCAGCCGCAGGACCGGATCGTGAGCATGCAGAATGGCGCGCATGCTGATGTGGATGAAGCCCTTGGGGTGAAAAGTGGCCGAGAGCAGGTCTCCGCCGGCAGCGCCCTGTTTGATGTCGCTGATGCCGCCCAGATGCAGCGCGCGAAACTGATCGATAAGCTGCCGCACCCGGGTGTGGCCACTGGCCTTGAGCTCGCGACAGCGCTCGTGATCGACCCGTGCCCGCCAGGCGATGTTGATCACGTAGGAAAGCATGCGTCGCTCTGCTTCCAGCTTGTACTCGTGCAGCATCAGCGCGGGTAGATCGCCGTAGGTGCTGAGTTGGTAGTTCAAGCCAATGCTGGGCTGGAGCTCCTTCAGATGAGCGATCAGCTGCTCCAGGTACTCATGCAGCGCCATCATCCGGCCCTGCAGAACGCTTTGATAGTTCTGCTCGCGCTCCAGGCGCTCGCGCTCGCTCAGCTCACGGCTTTCGCGAGCCTTTTGCGCTTCCTTGTTGAGTCGGTCTATCAGCGACATGGTCTAGGTTGGCGACCCGGCTGTTGCGCGAAGGGGTCCATGATCGTAACGGCCCCGCTGGAGGAGTTCTAGTGCTGGACGACGACCCGTTGCCGAACATTCCATTTGTTTGGGCTAAGGCGAGCCGAAGCGTGAATGCGGAACTCGCACTACGGCAGGGTTTAGGCGCTTCGTTCGCTGGAATCCGATCAATCCCGCCGCTACGTTGACTTGGTCCGTACCGCTGAGGCCTCAGCCTGGTTGGACCAGGGCATAGAGCACAGACCCCTGAGTCCTTTACCTTCTGCCCTGCGTCAGCCCAGCGTCCCAGTCAGCCCGAACACCGCCAGTCCCATGATCAGCAGGCCCACCGCGATCATCATCGGCTTGTGTGGCGCAAAGCGCACCAGCCAGGCCGCCAGCGGCGCGGCGATCACGCCGCCGACGATCAGGCCGAGGACGATCTTGCCGTGGCCGAAGCCAAGGCTGGCGATGAAGGCGCCGGTGGTGGCCACGGTGACCACGAACTCGGCGGCGTTGACGCTGCCAATCACAAAGCGCGGCTGACCGCCACGGGCGAGCAGGGTGGAGCTGGCCAGCGGTCCCCAGCCGCCGCCACCGACCGCGTCCAGTGTTCCGGCCACCAGCCCCAGTGCCGGCACGCCCTTTTTGCTTGGGGTCTGCAGCCGGCGCCCGAAGGCACGCGCCACCACCAGCGCGCCCATGATCAGCAGATAGCCCAGCACCCAGGGCCGAAGCAGGTCGGCGGGCAGATGGCTGAGCGCGGTGGCGCCGATGATGCCGCCGATCGCGCCGGGCAGGGCCAGGCGCCAGAACAGCTGTCGACTGACATTGCCAAAGAACAGATGCGAAGCGCCGGAAGCGCCGCTGGTGAAGACCTCGGCGGTGTGCACCGCCGCGCTGGCCGCGGCCGGGCTGATGCCCTGGGCGAGCAGCACCGACGTGCAGGTCAGCCCGTAGGCCATGCCCAGGGCGCCGTCGACCAACTGCCCGATCAATCCCACCATGACGAAGAAGGCGAATTCGCTGTCCATCTGTACAACCCGAGGCGGACACCCAGACCTACATCCACAACCAACGACGGCGCCGGAAGACCGACGCCGTCGTGGACAAGGAGAGATGCCACTGACCAATGCCGGGAGAGAGGTGCCCGGCAGGAATAGGATGCATCGCGATGCCAGCGCCGCACAATGGCGATTGGCGCGGTGATATGCACGCCGGGCATAAGCCCAGCCAGCCCGAGGGCACAGGGCCCAACATGAGTAGGATGTGGTAAGCGGAGCGAACCGCGTCGATCGCGATATGGATATCACCCGCGAAATGGAATCGTTTGTGCCGATGGCGTCGGCGTGCCGGGTCAAGGACCGCGGGTGTCCCGCCCGCATTGCTCCTGGTTAACTAGCAGCGGCGAAGAGCATGCGGGCAAGATGCCCGCGGTCGTGTGCCCGGCATGGGCATGGACTAGTCATCTGAGAGGTGATGACCGGAAGCATTGACAGCAACCGTAGTGAAGGGCAAGGCCGGGACCGT
>JAUIFV010000058.1 GCA_030430155.1 Gammaproteobacteria bacterium | reverse complement strand
GGTCTGCGCACTGCGGCTGCCGGGAGGCAGCACCGCAAAAACGCCAGCCGCTTCCAGCACTGCTGGCAGGGTGGGCCGCGCGCGCGGGGTCAGTGCCAGCGCCTCTTCACTGGCTGCGGCGACGACGACCAGGTTGCGGGCCATCTGCTCCGCGCTGGGTTTGGCCGCTTGCAGACTGAGCAGCGCGGCCAACACGCCCATCGCCAGCAGCAGCACCAGTGCATAGCCGATCAGCTGCAGGCTGAAGCTGCGATTCAGCCACAAAGCGCTGCGGTGGGGTGGCGATGCGCTCATCCGACGCTGTCCGGAACAAACACGTAGCCCACGCCCCAGACGGTTTGCAGATAGCGCGGCTGCTTGGGGTCGGGTTCGATGACGCGGCGCAGCTTGGAGACGGTGACATCCAGGCTGCGCTCAAAGGGCTCGTGGGCGCGACCGTGGACCAGGCTTGCCAGACGGTCCCGGGTCAGCGGCACTCTGGGATGGCGCACCAGGACGCTGAGCAGGTCCAGTTCGCCGCCGGTCAATCGGACCCGCTTTCCGGCTCGAGTGAGTACTCGCGCCTGCGGGTCGAGCGTGCAATCGCCGAAGCTCACCGGTCCTCGATCGGCCGTACTGCGCATCGGGACTGCTTGCTGACGGCGCAGCACGGCGCGAATCCGCGCCAGCAATTCACGCGGGTTGCAAGGTTTGGGCAAGTAGTCGTCGGCGCCCAATTCCAGTCCAACGATGCGGTCGATCTCATCACCCTTGGCAGTCAGCATCACGATGGGTGTGGCGATGTCCTGCCCGCGCAAGCGCCGGCAGATGCTCAATCCGTCCTCGCCGGGCATCATCAGATCCAGGACGATCAGGTCGAAGTGGCCGCGATTCAGCGCCACATCCATTGCCCTGCCGCCGTCGGCCTCGGTGACCAGGAAGCCCTCGCCACGCAGATACTCGCCGAGCAGCTGACGCAGGGCGTGGTCATCGTCGACCAGTAGCAGTGAAGGCGAAGCAGAATCGTTGGGCAAGGGATGAGTTCCGTTGGTCCGGCAGCACCAGTTTAGGTACTGGGCTAGCGCTCGCAATGTTTGGCGGCTGCGCTCGCGAGGGGCTTTGTAAGCAGATGTTAGCCAGTCCCCAACGATTTACATCTGCTCACCACAAGCAACGCATTCGGGCCTTTGCTCTGCCTAGCCTTTCTCCACCGGCACACCGCCGATGTTGGAGAGCAACCATGAGAATGCCGTTAGTCCTCGCCACACTGTTGGCGGCGAGCCTGTGCCTGGGCAGCGCGCAGGCGAATACGCTACCGATATTCAATCCGCCGAGTGCGGAGCAACTCCACCTTAGCCCCGAACAGGCTCAGGAGTGGGCGGCGCTGCAGGCCGATGCCATTGCGCTGCGTCGCCAGCTGCTCGCCGAAGTGGCGCAGGACCTCCCTGCTCTGGAGCAGGCGCTGGCGGCACCGGACGCCGATTTGGGCCTGCTTGCCCAGCACGTACAAAGCCAGGTGCTGTACGCGCTGTGGCAAACCCAGCCCATCCGCGAGCGCCGGCTGGCCTTCTACGAGTCACTCGATCCCGACCAGCAGGCGCAGGTGCGCAGTTGGCTGATCGGCGTCGTCCAGCGCCTGGAGCGGCTGATCGAGGCGGCGCAAGTTCTGCAGGCCCAGTAAAGCCAACCTTTGAAGACCCGACACATAGCGATCAAGGAGATCGACAATGAAAAATAAGACTCTGATTTGCGTCGCCGCAGCCGCGGCATTTCTCGCCCTGAGCAGTGTTGCCTGCGCCGAGGGCCGCGCCAAGCTTCGCGCCACCAAGAGCAACCAGGCCGGTGGTGTCAGCTCGGTGCAGGCTGCTGCGGTGGCCGGCCCCAACGGCAATAGCGCTGCCAGAGGCCGCTTCACCAGCAGCGACGGCCAAGGCAACGTCAGCAGCAGCAGCGCGGGCGGCGTGCGCGGGGTCAACGGTGGGGTCGGCGTTCGCGCCGGCCAGACCCAGGTCAACGCCGACGGTAGCGCCAGCCACAGTTCCGGCGCGGCGGCCAGTACGGTCTACGGCAGCGCATCAACCAGCGGCGGCTTCACCCGCGGTGCCGATGGATCGGTCCAGGGCGGCCGCAGCAGCAGCGGCAGCGGTGCGGCCGGCGGGCGATTCAACTCCGGCAGCAGCTACGCCAGCGGTCAGGGCTATCGCCGTGGCACCACTGCAACCGGGGCTTCCGGCAACACCTACAGCGGCGAGACCACGGTGCAGCAGGGTTCCGGAGTGACGCACAGTCACAGCTGCACAGATGCCCAGGGCAATCCTATCGATTGTTAGATTGCAGCAATGAAAGGGCCCAGGGCGCAGGGCCCAGGGCCCAGCAGAGCTCGATGCGAGTTCGCTGCTGGGCCCGTTGCAGCTTTCCGCTGCGCTGGCTCGCTCGGTCATGGACTGAGCAACGACGTCGCCGCATCGCCAAGCAGTTCTCGGGTGTCGAGCAATTCACGCCCGACGACGTGCCGTTCCAGCAAATCGGCAACGTCAACCCCGGTCTCGGTACGGACCAGCGCCGCCAGCGCCGCTGCATCCAGGGTGCGCTCGCTGTTGGCCCCGAATTGCCGCCGCAATGCCGGCAAGATGGCTGCCAGGTGCTGTTGGCCGCCGC
Source organism: Gammaproteobacteria bacterium (assembly GCA_030430155.1). Classification (GTDB taxonomy): domain Bacteria; phylum Pseudomonadota; class Gammaproteobacteria; order Xanthomonadales; family SZUA-5; genus SZUA-5. The sequence goes on along the minus strand of JAUIFV010000058.1, from coordinate 22,753 downwards.
TGAGCTGAGCAATCCGCCGGTCCATGGCCAGAGCGACCATCAGTCCGCCGGAGTAGATCAGGTCGTAATGGTCCAGCTTCTGCGTGCCGGCGTCCTGCAGCGACAGCGCACTGGCGGCGTGTGCCTGCTGATAGCGCTTGGCCCGTTCGCTGTACATCTGCTGCAGTTGTTCCGCTCCCAGCTGGCCAGCGCGGTGCAAGGCCAGATGGGTGTAGTACTCGGCGAATCCTTCGGCGAACCAGTACATGGCCGATGCGTCGGCGTAGTTGAGGTCGCTGTTCCACAGGTGGAAGACCTCATGGGTGATGATGTAGTCGAGCATGCTGCGCATTTGTGGCGGCAGGTCGCCAGCAATCAGCATGGAGATGCTGCGACCCATCACGCCGCCGCCGTAGTGGCGCCCTTCGCCCAAAAACAGCGCCAATCGGCCGCTCGGCGGGGCGCTATGGAGATCGCCAAAGTGGGCCAGGGCGTAATCCAATGCCGATTCCACGGCATCGCTTTGAGCCACTGCGGTGTTGCCAGCCAGCCCGATCTCGATATGCACATCGCCCAGCCGCTTGGTATTGCGCCAATGGGTTCCCAACATCAGAGCACTATCCAGCAGCTCATCGCTGTCGCCAGGCAGGAACAGGTTGGCCTCATGGCCTTGGGGCCAGGGTGCGCTCACCGTCCAGTCGTCAGGCAAATCGAAGCGCACCGCGATGGCTTGGCTCAGGTCGCCTTCGATGAACAGCGCACGAGAGGTCCAGAATTGCCCCCAGTCGCCGGCGTAGGCTAGCTCGTCGTCGCCCGGCAGATTCGGGAAGCGGTCGTGCTGGAGCAGCATCTGGTAGCTCAGATTCAGGCGTTGGTTGCCCGTGCCGCGCCAGCAGCCTTGACCGTCGTAGGCCAGCGGCACCGGCCGTTGCTCCTGGTCGGTCGCTTGCAGCTGATGCACAAACGTAGCCCAGCCGTGTTGCAAGCCAGTGTCTTGCGCATAGCGGCGTAGACAATAGCCGTCATTGGTCGATCGGAGTGTGGCGCTGACCTGGGCCACTCGGGGATGTTCCGGGTCGACGCGGAAAGTGTAGATGGCGTCGTGCTGTTCTACCGTTGCCATCGTGCCAGCCAGCAGCAGAGATAGGATCATGATGGACTCCAGTGTTTGGCGGTGGCTCCATGCAAACTGAAAAGCGCCATGGATTGAAGGGCTTGGACGCGGCGATGGACCAACGGCAGGGGGAAATTGACCAATGACCACGCTGCCCTGGCGCTGGGCTGCCTGGCTCAGCGCGGCACGCCAGGTGTCGCGCTGGGAGTGGTTGCTGCACGGCCTGGTTTGGGGCGGCATCGTGGTCGTGCTGGGGAGCGGGGAGCGCAACGGAATCGGTTGGTTTCAGCAGCCGCGCCACTCGCTGTGGATACCGCTGTTGATCGGTGCGGGGTGCAATGCGGCGATCTTCGTGCTCGCCGGCATGTCCGCACGCGCGGCGCTGGATCGGCGTGGTCGGGTCTACGCCATTCAGGCTGCGGCCGTCGCCGTGGCCATCGGACTGCTGGTCAAAACAGTCCTGCACCGGGTCTACGTCGCGCTCTGGGTGCCCGATCTGGCTGATTTGCGGCTGATCGATTTCGCTGTGGAGAACAGCTACTCGCTGTTTGGCTTGTTCCTGCTGGGGGCGGCCTATGGGCTGGCGCGAAAGGCGGTGGTCAAGCCCCAGTCAGAGCGGCGCGTGCTGTGGGTCAAAAGCGGCCTCAGCAGCGAACGACTGGCGGTCGATGAGATTCGCTACCTCAAGGCTGAGGCCAACTACGTGGCCTATCACCTCGACGATCGCGCAGTGCTGGTGCTGCAGACCATGGACGCGGCGCTGGCGGCGCTGGACGATCCGCGCTATTTGCGCGTGCACCGCAGCTACATCGTCAATTTGGATCATGTGGATGGCTACGAGCGCGGCACGTTGCGGCTGGGTCCGCTGCGGCTGCCGGTAGGTCGAACCTACCGGCAGCTGGTGCAGCGCCAGATGGCGGACCGGTCGACGACCGAATCCGCCTGATTCAACCGCGCCTGGGCTACGCTGCGGAACGCAGCTTGGTCGCGGTGCTTGGAGCCTCGCGGCCGCGGCCGGCGACCAAGTCGGCGGTGTCGAAGTCGTCGACCGAAATCACTTCCAGAGTGCCGGCCCGGACCTCATCCAGTAGAGCCCGCTCGTCGGCGCTGATCAGGCCGCGTTGCTGTGCTTCATCCAGCAGCTTGGCGGGATCGATCACGCTCAACTCGCCGGTCTTGATCGCCTTGGCGATCTTGCGCTCGATGGGCTCGGCCTCGATCACCTTGGGCAAAAGCAGCTCCATCTGCCCGACCGGGTTGTGCTCGCTGGCGGTCAGATAGGTGTACAAACCAAGGCGCTCGCGGGCCTCGTTGGGATGCATCAGCAGGGTGGCGACGCGATGGCCCAGACGGTCTGAAGGGATCTGCTCGCGGCGACCGATGGGGAACACCAGCAGGCGCAGCGCCCAGGCCACCGGCTTGACCGGGAAGTTGCGCAGGAAGCCATCGATGGCGCTCTGGATCTTGAAGATGGCGTCATGGAAGGCCCAGGCCAGGAAGGGGCGGTCGAGCACCGGGCGGCCCTGATCCTCGTAGCGCTTGAGCATGCTGGAGGCGATGTAGAGCTGGCTGAGCACGTCGCCCAGTCGCGCCGACAGACGCTCCTTCTGCTTCAGTTTGCCGCCCAACAGCAGCATGGCGGTATCGGCGATCAAGGCCATCGCCGCCGAGTAGCGTGCCAGCTTGCGGTAGTAGCGCCGGGTGTAGGCGTCGCCGGGCACCGAGAAGTTGCCGACGAAGCTGTGGGTGATGCCGAAGACGAAGCTGCGCACCGCGTTGGACATGGCAAAGCCGATGTGCTGGAACAGCACCTCGTCAAAGCGCTGCAGGCGCCGCGCCGGATCGGCGATGTCGGCCGCTTCCATCTCCTTGAGCACGTAGGGATGGCAGCGCACCGCGCCCTGACCGAAGATGATCATGTTGCGGGTGAGTATGTTGGCGCCTTCAACGGTGATGCTGATCGGCGCGCCCTGCCAGGCCCGACCCAGATAGTTCTTCGGGCCCATGATCACGCCCTTGCCGCCGTGGACATCCATGGCGTCGCCGACCACCTGACGACCGAACTCGGTGCAGTGATACTTGGCAATCGCCGAGGGCACCGCCGGCTTCTCGCCGCGATCCACCGCCGCAGCGGTCATTCGCGACAGCGCGCTGGCCGCATAGGCATTGGCGCCAATCCGCGCCAGCGCTTCCTCCACGCCCTCAAAGCGGCCGATGGACATGCCGAACTGCTTGCGAATCCTGGAGTAGGCGCCGGTGGCCAGCGCGCCCATGCGCACTCCGCCGGCCGCGCTGGAGGGCAGCGAGATGGCGCGGCCCACCGACAGACATTCAACCAGCATGCGCCAGCCCTGGCCGGCGTATTCGGCGCCGCCAATCAGCGTATCCAGCGGGACGAACACGTCCTTGCCGGAGAAGGGGCCGTTCTGGAAGGGCATGTTCAGCGCCAGATGGCGGCGGCCGATCTCCAGACCGGGTGTTTCCCGCGGTAGCAGGGCCAGGGAGATGCCGATGTCCTCCTTGTCGCCGATCAGATGATCGGGGTCGTGCAGGCGGAAGGCCAAGCCGATTACCGAGGCCACCGGAGCCAGGGTGATGTAGCGCTTTTCGAAATTCAGGCGGATGCCCAGCACGTCCTTGCCGTCGACGCTCTGCTTGCAGACCACGCCGTGATCGGGGATGGAGGTGGCATCGGAGCCGGCCCAGGGGTTGGTCAGACCAAAACAGGGGATCTCTCGGCCGTCTGCAAGGCGCGGCAGGTAGTGATTCTTCTGCTCTTCGGTGCCGTAGTGGAGCAGCAGTTCGGCCGGACCCAGGGAGTTCGGCACCGCCACCGTGGAGCCCACGGTCGGGCTGATGCTGTTCAGCTTCTGCAGCACCGCCGAATGTGCGTAGGCGGAGAACTCCAGGCCGCCGTAGCGCTTGGGAATGATCATCCCGAAGAACTTCTCCTTCTTCAGGAAATCCCAGATCTGCGGCGGCAGGTCGGTGCGCTCGTGGGTGATTTCCCAGTCGGAAATCATCGCGCAGACCTGTTCGACCGGGCCGTCCATGAAGGCCTGCTCCTCGGTGCTCAAGGCCGGCGCCGGCACGTCGAGCAGCTTGTTCCAGTTCGGCTTGCCGCTGAACAACTCGCCCTCGAAGCCCACCGTGCCTGCGGCCAGCGCGACCCGTTCAGTCTCCGACAGCTGCGGCAGCTGACGGCGGTAGAAGGCCAGCATCGGCGCGCTGACCAGACGGGCGCGCCAGGGGCGATGGTTGAGGATCACTGCCAGGACGCCAAACGCGCCCCAGGTCAGGCCCAGCGCCAGCCAGTGGCCCTGGCCGTAGAAGCTGGTCAGGCCCAGCGCCACTGCGGCGGCCAGGGTCCAGACCTGCAGCGAACTGCGCAGATACAAACAGATTGCGGATACCAACAACACGCTCAACAGCGGGTAGAGGCTGCTCATGCGGATTCTCCAATTGCGTGGGAGCCGCTGCGAGCGGTCCCCGGGGAGGAAGTAGAAGATTCGGCACTGCCGGCGTCAGGCTGGGCGTGGGTGCGCAGCCAGCGCAGGATCTCGGTGGTGAACTCATCGTTACGATCGCCCACCACCATGTGCGTCGCCTGCTCGATACGGACGTGTTCGGCGTGCGGAACCAGGCCCATGAACTCATCGATGGTGGCCTCCGAGACCACATCGCTGCGGCTGCCCGACAGCAGCAGGGTGGGGACCTGGATCCGCGTTGCCGCGGACTGCAGGCGCGGGATATAGCTTTCCGCGCTTTCCGATACCGGCCCGAGCAGCCGGGGATCCCAGTGCCAAAGCCAGCGGCCATCCTCCCGAAGGCGTAGCTGACTGCGCAAGCGCTGCGGATCCTTGCCCTCGCGATGGGGCAGATAAGCCGCCACCGCGTCACTGGCCTCTTCCAGAGAGGCAAAGCCCTCCGGGTGAGCGGCCATGAAACTTAATATTCGCTCCACCCCGCTGCTTTCCCAGCGCGGGGTGACATCGACCAGAATCAGACTGTGGAAGAGCTTGGGGTCGCCCTCACCCTGGGCCAACAGGCCGAGCAAACCGCCCATCGAGGCGCCCACCAGCACCGGCGGCCGCGGCAATGTCGCGACAACGGCGCGCAGGTCCCACATGAATTGGTCGAGTTCGTAGTCGCCATCGGCTGCCCAGCCGGAGTCGCCGTGTCCGCGACCGTCGATGGCCAAACCGTGCCAGCCCTGGGCAGCGATGGTGCTGGCGCTGGCACGCCAGGCGGTGCGATTCTGGCCAAAGCCGTGGGTGTAGATAACCGGCGGTAGATCGTTGATTGCACCGTAGCGATCGGCTGCCAGCGGCAGGCCGTCGAAGCCCTCCAACTGGACGGCTTGGGCAGTGTGCTCAGCAGACACGCTCGGTCGCGGTGTCGGTCGCAACGTAGACTCCATACGTTCGAGTATGTTGACGGCCGCTGGTGCTGTCAATACGCTTGCGTATGGAATCAGCGGAATGTGAAATCACCGCTTGATAGGCACAGGATAGGCACGGGGTCTACATGAGTTCATCGGTGGTGAAATTGGAACGGGCGCGGCTAAGCGCCGACGACTGGGAAAAGGCGGCGCTGGAGTCGATCGCCGAGAACGGCGTGGCCGGACTGGCGGTGGAGTCGCTGGCTCGTCGCCTGGGGGTGACCAAGGGCAGCTTCTATTGGCATTTTGCCAATCGCGATGCGCTGCTGAGTGCTGCGCTGGCGCGCTGGGAGCGCACCGATACGCACAATCTGATTGCCCGCATCGAGTCGCTGACCGACCCGCATGAGCGCCTGCGCGAGCTGTTCCGCGCTTCCAGCCGGGACATGCGCTCGCACCGCACCTATGCTGCGCTGCTGACCGCCACCGACCACAAGGTGGTAGCGCCGGTGCTGGAGCGGGTCGCTGCCGAGCGCATGGGCTACCTGGCTCGGGTCTTCGCCCAGGCCGGTATGCAGGGCAGCGACGCCGAATACCGCGCCCGCCTGGCCTACTCAGCCTACGTCGGCTTCCTCCAACTGACCCTGCAGCTGAAGAGCCTCAAGCTCAGCAATGAGGATTTGGAGGATTATGTGGAGCATGTGATTGGGGCTTTGGTGCCGTAGCTGGGGCGGAGAAAGGGCCCAGTAGTTGGAGCCAAGGAAGGGCCCAGGGCCCAGGGCCCAGGCGGGTTCCATCACACTGCGTCTCTGGGCCCTGTCTTTGCTTTCCTGGGCCCTGGGCCCTCGCTAGTTTTCCATCAACCTCGGCCGCAACCCCACCAAATTACACGGCTTGGTGCGCGCGTCCAGCTGCGCCCGCAACAGCTTCTCCCAAGCCGTGCGGCAGGCGCCGGTGGAGCCTGGGAGGCAGAAGATGAAGGTGCCGTTGGCCAGGCCGGCCAGCGCGCGGGATTGCAGGCTGGAAGTGGCGATTTCCTCGAAGGAAATGGCTCGGAACAGCTCGCCGAAGCCCGGCATCTGCTTGTCGAGCAGCGGGGTCACCGCCTCCGGTGTGCTGTCGCGCCCGGTAAAGCCGGTGCCGCCGGTGACCAGCACGCCGTGGCAATCGGCATCGGCAATCCAGTTCGACAGCACTGCGCGCAGCGCATAGATGTCGTCGCTGATCAATTCGCGCGCATGCAGATGGTGTCCTTCTTCCTGCAGCGCAGCGACCAGATAGGCACCGGAGGTGTCTTCGGCCAGGGTGCGCGTATCGGAGACGGTGAGGACGGCGATGGAGAGGGGGATAAAGTCGGGGGACGCGGACATTGACCTTCAAGCGTGATGCGTGGAACGGAATTCGGTGAAGAGGGCGGGGGTAAGAACGGTTTTACGTTTTAGGTTTTACGTTTTACGAAAGAGCGAACAGAGATCCGCTTTGTCCGTACTTGCCGGCTTTTGCCTTTAACGTAAAACGTAACACCGTAAAACGTAAAACGGATTAGCCGGCCCCAGCCGGCTAATCCCGCAACACCGCCCCAGCCAGCGCATCCAGGCGGATTCGATCAAGCAGCATCACCTCACGGCGATCGACCGCAATCAGTCCTTCATCCTGAAAGCGGCGTAGCACTCGGGAAATGGTTTCCTTGGCCATGCCCAGGAAGTTGGCAATGTCGCGGCGTTCCATCAGCAGATACAGGCGTTCGGCGGAGTAGCCGCGCTGTTCCAGGCGCCGGGCCAGATCGATCAGAAAGCCGGCCATGCGCTCGTCGGCGGAATACTCCCCGCGTAGCTTGTCGGTTTCGGCCAGACCGCTGGATAGGGTGCACAGCAGCTGGGTTTGCAGCTCCGGCCACTTTTGCGCCAGTTCGCGTATTTTGGCAAAGCTCATCCGGCACACCATCGAGGTATCCAGCGCGAAGGCATGGTTGCGATAGCGCATCGAGTGGATCGCATCCAGGCCGATCAGCTCACCGGGCAGATAGAAGCCGGTGATCTGTTCGCGGCCTTCGCGATCGATGGAATAGGTCTTGACCATGCCGGCGCGCACCGCATAGAGCGCGGTGAACTCATCGCCGTCACGAAAAATGAAGTCGCCAGCGTGCAGTGGGCCGACCTCGTCGACGATGCACTCGAACTCACGCAGCCGCGTCTCGTCCAGGCCATGGGGCAGGCACAGTCTGGCGTTCGTGCACACTGAACAGCTGGTGCCGTTGTTGCCCCGGTTTACTCGCGCGCTGCTGCGAATGCCGACCGAACGGGTCAGTTCTGCAATCGCGTCGCCAATGGTGCTTTGCTGCTCGATGACGGGTTACCGGCGGCAATGGAGGCGCAATCCTAGCAGACCTGTGTGTGGAAATTTGTCGAATTTTCATCACCCTGTGACGATTTTTTTCGCCAACTGGCGCTAGTCCTGGGGGTGATCAGCGCTGCTCCAAGCGCGCAGCCACGGCGCACCTCAGCCTGCCGGAGACAAACAGGACAGCAGCCATTGTGCCGCCGGGCCGAGGGTGCCGTGGTCGATTGCCAGCGGCGCAATGAGGGCAGCGCAGCCAAGTACCGTCAATGCCGCGCCAGCGGCCGGCGCCCAGCGGCTGCGCGCCTTGGTTTGGCGTATCCGCAGTAGGGTCAGTGCGCCGGCATAGGTGGCCGGCATCGTCCCCAGAGCGAACAGTCCCATCGCCAGTCCGCCTCCCAGCGGACTGCCGCCGCTGGCGGTGAGGAACAGCGCGGAGTAAAGCAATCCGCAGGGCAACAGCGCCCAGGCCAGACCGATCGCCAGTGGCCGTCGACCGCGCTTGCCCCCAAGCAAGCGCTGCCACAGCGGCAGCGCCCGGGTGGCCAGCCGTTCGGCCCCGCGCCAGCCCAGCAGTACCGCGCCGGCGGCGATCAACGCCAGCGCTGCGGTCAAACGCAACAGCAGCAGCCCGACCTCGCCCAGCGCCCAGGGCGCCAGCGCGCCCAGACTGCCGGCGACCACGCCCAACGCGGCGTAGCCGAACAGCCGGCCCAGATGCAGCTGCGCCAGTGCGCCGTTTGCGGAAGGCTGGCCGTGGGCACAGGCGGCGCACAGCGGGCCGCACATCAACGCGCAATGGGCGCCGCCGGCCAGGCCCAGCGTCAGCGCCGCGAGCAAGGTGGCGATGGACACGCTCATGAGTCACTCTGCGGCGGTTTGCCGCCGTCGCGCCAGGGTTTGTCGTCGTCGGTGAGCGGTTCCAGGGCGGGTGTGTCCAGATCGTCGAACTGGCCGCGACGCACCGCCCAAACCAGCGCGCCGACCGCGGCCAGCAGCAACACCAGAGCGAGCGGAATCAGCAGCAACAGCGCGTTCATGCGCGGCGTTCCAGTAGCGGCAAGGCGCGCGCCCGCGCCGCCGGGCCGGCTTGCCGGCGCAGCAAGCGCAGCGCATTGCCGATTACCAGCAGTGAGCTAAGTGACATACCCAGCGCCGCTATCCACGGGCCGATCAGGCCCAGCGCGGCGGCGGGAATGATCGAGACGTTGTAGACGCTGGCCCAGATCAGATTCTGCCGCACCACGGCGCGAGTCTGCAGCGCCAGCCGCAGCGCCTCGACCACCGCTTGCAGCTTGCCCCCCAGCACCACACCGTCGGCTTCTCGCCGGGCCAGATCGACCCCGCTGGCCAGCGCCAGCGAGGCGTGTGCTGCGGCCAGCACGGCGGCATCGTTGAGGCCGTCGCCGATCATCAGCACCTTCTCGCCGTCGGCCTGACGGCGCTGCAGCTCGGCCAGTTTGTCCTCCGGACTGCAGTTGGCGACGTGGCCGTCCAGTCCCAGTGCCGCGGCAACCTCGGCGACGGCTTGCGCACCATCGCCACTCAATATGGTCACCGGCAAGCCCATCGCGCGCAGCGCGGCAACGGTGGCCGCGGCGTCGCCACGCAGCTGCTGACTGACCTGGAAGCGGGCCAGCGGACCAGCCTCGTCGCTGAGATGAAGCATGCCCGGCTGGTCGTCGCCAGCGAGTTTGGCGAAGTCGCTCTTGCCCAAGCGCAGTCGGCGTCCGTCGATGCTACCGCTGACGCCGGCCGCGGTATGTTCCTCTGCCAGGGTGACCTGCAGCGTGGGATCGTCGTGGGCGGCGAAAGCGGCGGCCAGCGGATGCAGGCTGCAGCGCTCCAGGGCCGCGGCCAGAGCCAGCGCCTGATCGCCGCTCATGCCGTCCCGGCTCCACAGGCAGCGCACCGCGAAGGGCTCGCAGGTCAAGGTGCCGGTTTTGTCGAAGACCACGCTGTTGATCTCGGCCAATCGCTCCATGGCGCCTTCACGCACCAACAATACGCCCTGTCCGGCCAGCGCCTTGGCACCGGACGAGAGGGCCGCGGGTAGGGCCAGCGACAGCGCACAGGGGCAGGCCGCGGCAAGTACGGCGACGGTGGCAGCCAGCGCTTGCGCTGCACCGCTACCGGCCCAGGCCAGCCCGGTCGCCAGGGCCGCGGCCAGCACCACCAGGACGAATGCCTGCGCGGCCTGGTCGGCCAGGCGGGTCCAACGCACTCGGCCGGCGCCGGCGCGCTGTACCAGCCGTTCCAGCTCGCCCAGCGCGGTTTCGGCGCCGACGCGTAGCACCTGCAGAGTGATCGGGCGCTCGACCACGACGCTGCCGGCCAGTACTTCGGCGCCTTCGGCGCGACTGATCGCGGTCGATTCGCCGCTCAAAAAGGCCTCGCTGATCTGTGCGCTGCTGCCGATCAGTACGCCATCGACCGGTACCGTTTCCCCCGGCAGCAGTCGCAAGCGGTCGCCCGGTTCCAGCTCGAACAGGGCCACGCATTGCTCGCCCGCATCGCTCAGTCGCCGCGCGCTCTGCGGCAGCTCATCGGCAATGCCGGCCAGCCTGGACCGTGCGCGTTCGCGCAGACTGGCCTCGGCGCTGCGTCCGAGCAGCAGCAGGAAGACGAACATCGCCACCGATTCGAAATAGACTGCCTCGCCCTTGACTGCCGTGGCCACCAGACTGCCGGAGAAGGCCAGGACGATGGCCAGCGCTATCGGCGTGTCCATGCCCAATCGGCGCAGGCGCAGCTCGTTGAATGCGCCGACCATGAACGGCCAGCCGCCGTAGAGCACCACCGGCGCGGTTACCAGCGCGCCCACCCAGCGGAAGAAATCGCGCACTGCCAGCGGCAGATCGCCACCCTCGCCGCCGTACAGCGGCCAGGCGAACATCATCGCCTGCATCGCGCCCAGACCGGCGACGATCAAGCGCAGCATGCGCGAGCGGCGCTCGGCCAGATGCTGCTGCGCATCGTCGGCCGCGCCGCGCGGCAGCAGCTCGTAGCCCAGACCGGCCAGCTGACTGGCCATTTCGCCCAACCTGGGTCGCTCCGGGTCATAGCGCAGCAGCAGCTGACCAGAAAGGGGGTCGATGTGCGCCACTTCCAGTTCGCTCTCGGTACCAATCTGCGAGGCGATACGCCGGATCAGCCAGGCGCAAGCGGCACAGCGCAGTCCGCGGACTTTCAGAGCAATCTCACGACGACCGTCGGCCCGCGGCGTGGACCAGCGTTCGGCCAGCTGCGGCCGATCAAATAGCGCAACGCTTTCTACCGCCGCGCGCACCTGCGGCGCCGGCACGTCGGCGCGCAGCCGGTAGTAGTCGCTGAGCCCGGCGCCGGCGATCCAGCTGGCTGCCGCGGCGCAGCCGGCACAGCAGAAATCCTGCGGCTGGCTGTCGATTTGCACACGCACCGCAACGCTGGCCGGGATCGGCTCGCCGCAATGGAAGCAACTGTTCACCGCTGAGCGTTCATGAACAATCCAGGCTAGCGCACCGCGTCGGCGCTGCGCTGCACCTGCGGGTCAGGATTGCTGACCGCCAACACGATGGTGGTCACGCCCATGCCCACGGCCATCACCAGGGGCAGGGCGACGGCCCAGAATTCCGGAAAACGCATCCAGCGGGTGAGTGTCTTCATGGCATTCATTGTCGGTCCTCCGGACCCAGGAAGGCGGGCGCCTCGGTGCGCCGCACGCTGGGGTCGTCTTCAGCATAAACGCTGACGCTGGGGCGGTGCGGGCGCAGATTGGCGGCAGTCGGCCCTTGCACGGTGAGTGCGACGTTGGCCACGCCACCGCCGGCGACCAGCACCCGATCATCGCCGATCAGCTGGTAGGGACCTTCGGCATCGACCTCGATACGGAAGATCCGCTCGTTCTCGCTCTTGTTCATCAGCTTGAGTTGATAGACGTTCTGCAGACCATCGGCGACCTCGCGGTAGAGGGTCTTGCGGTCCTGCAGGATGTCGATGGCCAGCGGCGTGCGCACGCTGACCACCACGATCACCGCGGTGATCAGCGCGGCCAACAGCCCGCCGTAGATCAGCACCCGCGGTCGCAGCAGGTGGGTGCGCTGGTGATCCACCGCATGCTGGGTGGAATAGCGCACCAGTCCACGCGGCCAATTCAGCCTGTCCATAACCTGATCGCAGGCGTCGATGCAGGCGGCACAGCCGATGCACTCGTATTGCAGTCCGTCACGGATGTCGATGCCGGTGGGGCAGACCTGGACGCAGGCTTCGCAGTCGATGCAATCGCCCTTGTCGCTAGCGCCGCTGCCTGCCTTGCCGCTGGCCGGGGCCGGCGCATCATCGACTGCGACGGCGACCGGCAAGGCTGCGCGGGAGGCGCGGTCGGCGCGCTTGCCTTTGCCGCGTGGCTCTCCCCTGGTTTCATCGTAGGTGACGATGAGTGAATCCTTGTCCAGCATGGCGCTTTGGAAGCGCGCATAGGGGCACATGTATTTGCACACCTGTTCGCGCAGATAGCCGGCGTTGCCGTAGGTGGCCAGGCCGTAGAACAGCACCCAGAAGGCCTCCCAGCCGCCGACGTTGAGGGAGCCGGCGCGGGCCACCAGATCGCGAATGGGGGTGAAGTAGCCGACGAAGGTCAGCCCGGTCCACAGTGCGAAAGTGATCCACAGGAACTGTTTGGTGCCCTTCTTGCGCAGCTTGGTCCATGACCACGGCGCCTTGTCCAGGCGCATGCGCTCGATACGCCTACCCTCGCTGACCCGCTCCAGCCACAAAAAGACCTCGGTCCAGACCGTTTGCGGGCAGGCGTAGCCGCACCACAAGCGGCCGGCCAGGGCGGTGAAGAAGAACAGGGTCAGCGCGGCAATGATCAGCAGCGCGGCCAGCAGGAAGAAGTCCTGCGGCCAGAACACCATGCCGAAGACGTAGAACTTGCGCGCCGGCAGATCGAAGAGCACCGCCTGCCGACCGTCCCAGCTCAGCCAGGCGAAGACGTAGAACATGCCCAACAGCCACCACACCGCGGCGTTGCGCAGGCGCTGAAAGCGACCGGATACCTCGCGCGGATAGATCTTCGGCGCCTTCGCATACATGCTGAAGTTGCCGGCGGCCTCGAAATCCTGTTTGGCGGTGTGTTTGTTCACAGCGTCCTGCAGTGGGTGTCCGTGGTGATGGGGTCAATCCGGATCAAAGCGCTTGGGCGTCTTTGGCAGCGGGCTTTCGAGCAGGAAGGCGGTGATTGCCGAGGAGCCGGCGCAGACTGCCCAGAACATGAAGAAGCCCACCGTGTAGCCGACTTCCCGACTCAGCGCCCAGTCGGGAAAGGAGATCCGCCCCAGCGCGATTGGATCGACCATTGAGAAGAACGCCGCATTGGCTGCCGCCGCGGCCAGGAAGGAGGGCCAGGCGACGGCGCCGATGCGCCGCAGCCATAGTCCTTCGCTCTTCTCAAACTGGTCTGTGCCGCTCACTGCTGGCCGCCGACGCTTTCGGCGCCCTGCGACAGATGCAGCACATAGGCCGCCACCAGCCGCGCCCTTTGCTCGCCGATGATCGGCCCGTGGGCCGGCATCTGACCGTTGCGGCCGTAGTTGATGGCCTCGGCAATGCTGGCCGCTTCGGCGCTGTAGAGCCAGATATCGTCGGTCAGGTTGGGTGCGCCCAGCGCCTGATTGCCCTTGCCATCGGCGCCGTGGCAGGCCACGCACAGCGTGGCGAAGCGTGCGCTGCCGGCCTCCGCGGCGCGGCGATCATGGCTCAAGCCCGACAGACTGCGCACATAGGCCACCACCTCGGTGACGCCCTTGTCGCCCAAAGCCGCGCCCAAAGGCGGCATCACGGCGGTGCGACCGTCGATGATGCTGCTCAGGATCTGCTCCGGTTGGCCGCCCCAGATCCAGTCGTTGTCGGCCAGATTGGGGAAGCCCGGATTGCCGCGGGCATCCGAACCGTGGCAGGTCGCACAGTTGTTGGCGAAGACGTTGCGACCGATCGATTGCGCCTTCAGATCCCGCGCCAGGGTCGGCAGCGGCTGACCGTCGAACTGCGCCATGATGCCGCGAGCCTTCTCCTCGGCCGCCTGTACGGCGGCGGCGTGATCGGTGTTCTGGTTCCATCCCAGAACGCCCGCGTAGCGGCCGAAGCCCGGATAGAGCACCAGATAGATGATCGAAAAGATCACCGTGCCGATGAACAGCCACAGCCACCAGCGCGGCAGCGGCTTGTTGTATTCAACCAGATCGCCGTCCCAGGCATGCCCGGTGGTGGCGGTGGCGTCGGCGTCTTCCGGGGCCTTCTTGGCGGTGACGATCAGCAGCCAGACCGCGCCGACGATGTTGACGATGGCCAGCAGTATCACCAGCCAGTTCATTGCTGAGCTCATGCCTGCACCTCCTGATCGGCCTTCGCTGAATCAACCGCTTTGCCCCCGACCTCTGCTTGGTGCTCCTCCAGCGGCAGCTTTGCGGCCTCGGCAAAACGCTTCTTTTGCGCCGGTAGCAGCGCCCAGATGGATGCGGTCAGGAAGGCCAGCATGACCACGGCGGTGACGATTCCGACCCAGGTTCCGTTGTCCATGCTCACTCTCCCCCTGCCGCAGCGGTGCCGGCTTCGCTGGCCTCGGTTGCCGCACTGGCAGCGACCGGTTGGCTCTTCGGCGTGTACTTGCCCAAGCCCTGCAGATAGGCGATCAGCGCATCGAGTTCACTCTTGCCGCGCAGCGCTTCGGTGGCGCTGGCGATGTCCTCGTCGCTGTAGGGGTGGCCCAGCGCGCGCAGCGCCCGCATCCGGTCCTTGATCTCCTCGGCGTCGAAGAAACGGTCCGCCAGCCACGGGTAGCCGGGCATGTTCGACTCCGGCACCACCGCGCGCGGATTGATCATGTGCACGCGGTGCCACTCGTCGCTGTAGCGGCCGCCGACCCGGGCCAGATCCGGCCCGGTGCGCTTGCTGCCCCACTGGAAGGGGTGGTCATAGACCGATTCACCGGCGACCGAGTAGTGACCGTAGCGGGCAGTTTCGGAGTGCAGGGTGCGGATCATCTGCGAATGGCAGCCGTAGCAGCCTTCGGAGACGTAGACATCGCGCCCGGCCAGTTCCAGCGGCGGGTAGGGTTTCATCCCCTCCAGCGGTTCGACGATCTGCGCCTGGAACATCAGCGGCACGATCTCGGCGATCCCGCCGAAGCTGATCACCACCGCGATCAGCACGCCCATCAGGCCGACGTTCTTCTCTACCAGTTGATGCTTCAACATAACGGCCTCCTTGCTTAGTGCGTTGCCGGAACGGCCAGCACCGGCTGTTCGTTCCACTGCCGCGATTGCTGCCAGGTCTTGAGCATGTTCCAGGCCATCAGCCACATGCCGGCGACCACCATCAGCCCGCCCAGCGCGCGCACGTAGTAGTAGGGATAGCTGGCCTTGAGCGCCTCGACAAAGGCGTAGGTCAGCGTGCCGTCGTCGTTGACCGCGCGCCACATCAGGCCCTGGGTCAGACCGGAGATCCACATCGCCACGGTGTACAGCACGATGCCGATGGTCATGATCCAGAAGTGCACGTCGATCAGCCGGGTGGAGTACATCTCCTTCAGGCCCACCAGCTTCGGCCACAGCGCATAGACGCAGCCGATGGTGATCATCGCCACCCAGCCCAGCGCGCCGGAATGGACGTGGCCGATGGTCCAGTCGGTGTAGTGGGAGAGGGCGTTGACGGTCCGTATCGACATCATCGGACCCTCAAAGGTGCTCATCCCGTAGAAGGACAGCGAGACGATCATGAACTTCAGGATCGGATCGGTGCGCAGCTTATGCCAGGCGCCGGAGAGGGTCATCATGCCGTTGATCATGCCGCCCCAGCTGGGCGCCAGCAGGATCAGCGAGAACACCATGCCCAGCGACTGCGCCCAATCCGGCAGCGCGGTGTACTGCAGGTGATGCGGACCGGCCCACATGTAGATGGAAATCAGCGCCCAGAAGTGGATCACGCTGAGCCGATAGGAGTAGACCGGGCGGCCGGCCTGCTTGGGGATGAAGTAGTACATCATGCCGAGGAAGGCTGCGGTCAGGAAAAAGCCCACCGCGTTGTGGCCGTACCACCACTGCACCATCGCATCGACGGTGCCCGAGTAGACCACGTAGGACTTGTCAAAAGCGACCGGCAGAGCCAGGTTGTTGACGATGTGCAGCACCGCGATGGTGATCACATAAGCGGCGAAGAACCAGTTCGCCACGTAGATGTGCTTGACCTTGCGCAGTGCGATGGTGCCGAAGAAGACCACCGCGTAGGCCACCCAGACCAGGGTGATCAGGATATCGATCCACCACTCCGGCTCGGCGTACTCCTTGCTCTGGGTGATCCCCAGCGGATAGGTGATCACGCAGCAGACCACCACCGCCTGCCAGCCCCAGAAGGTGAAGGCGGCCAGCTTGTCGGAGAACAGCCGCACGTGACAGGTGCGCTGGACGATGTAGTAGCTGGTGGCGAATAGCGCGCTGCCGCCAAAGGCGAAGATCACCGCCGAGGTGTGCAGCGGACGCAGTCGGCTATAGGTCAACCACGGCACGTCGAAGTTCAGCACCGGCCAGGCCAGCTGGGCCGCCAAAAGCACCCCCAGGGTCATCCCCACAATGCCCCAGACCACCGTCATCACGGTGAACTGCCGCACCACCTTGTCGTTATAGGTATCTTGCCTGGCCGCGACCGCCGTCATCTCGCACTCCTTCCATGCTGCTATGCAGCGTAGGATGACGATGGTGCCTTCATCTCAGCTTGATGCAAGTCAACTTGGTGTGAGATTGGCGCCTGCAGCGGGTCAATTGCGCTGATCGTTGTTGGCAGATCTCAGGTTTACAAGCCAAAGATGCCGGTTTCGAGCTACGCCGCCTCCGCCACCAGCTGATCCTTCAGCTGCGACAGCGCCTCATCAGCGCGCATGAAGACCAGCGGAGTGGCTTCGCCGTTGGGGGCGGAATCGGCCGCTGCCGACAGGGTGCGCCGGAGCCAGTGTCGCAACGGCGCGAAACACACTGAGACCGCGGGCGGATCAAGCTTTACAAGATCCAACGCCAGCCGAAAAGGTGAGCCGAACCAGCACCTGCAAGCATGGC
This sequence comes from Gammaproteobacteria bacterium, assembly GCA_030430155.1. GTDB lineage: Bacteria > Pseudomonadota > Gammaproteobacteria > Xanthomonadales > SZUA-5 > SZUA-5. The sequence continues at coordinate 5,859 of JAUIFV010000058.1, read as the reverse complement.
CAGACTCGGGGGCCTGCAAACGATGGCATAGTCATCTCCGAATCCCGAACGACCGGAAGCGACTGATGAGTGAAAAGCCCAATGACAGCCAAAGCGAACCGCAAAGCTCGGTCCTGCTGTTCTGGCTGCGCCGTCCAGGGCTGGTGCTGCCTGCGCTGTACGGACTGTCCTCGGCCATCGGGATGCTGTTCTATTGGGCCTACTTCCGCGAGTTCGGTATCGACATCTTCGCCTACGTCGATACCTCGGACCTGCTTCTGGCCTCCTTCCGCCGGCCCATCGTCTGGCTGGTGCTGGTCCTCTCCGTGCTGGCAGTCCACACCGACAACCTCAGCAGCATTCGCTTCGCCCGCAAACCACGATCGCCTTGGATCGCCTGGTACGGGTCGCCGGGCTATCGGCGTCTGAATCTGTTCATCGGCGTCGGTTTGGTGGTCGGATTCATCATCCTGCTGGCCGTCGTCAGTGCGGAAGAGGTGCGCGAAGGGAAGTCTGCGCAGGTCCAGCTGATCTTTGCCGAGGATGGCACTGAATTCGACGCGCAGTTGATCGGCACCAGCACGCGCTTTGTGTTTGTGCGCGACGGCGCTCTGGGTCGAAACTGGGTAGTCCCTTTTGAAGCGCTCCGCTCCATTGAGAAGGTGCCAGCGATAGCGTTGGCCAGTGCCCCTGAGGATGACGGCGAATCGCCCAACGAGCGCGATACGCAGGATCGCAAGGCAGCTTCCAACGACGAAGAGAAGTAGCCCAGGCTAGGGCTACTGCGAGTCCGCTCCCATCACCGCCGCCCTGCGTCGGAACTGATAGGGGCCTTTGACCGCGCCCCAGACCTGCTTGCCTGCGGCATCGTAGCCGCGATCCCAGCTGTCGATGCCGGCCAGGCTGAGGCTGACCTCGGAGGTGGCGTAGGACGCTCCGCGCAGGTCGCTGGTGCAGGCCTGGCCTTCGGTCGCGCCACTGAATCCACCCTCGCCATCGTCGCTTAGCCGCACGGCGCAGCCCTGGCGCTCTTCCAACTGCTCCGGGCTGAGCTGGTCGAAGGCGCTGCCGTCGGCGCCGGCAAAACGCAGGGGGTCGCCCGGCAGCAGGTAGACCCGGCTGAGCAACTGCCCGGCGTCGCGCTGCAGTCTGTAGACCCGCTGCCGGTACGGCTTGTCCAGGCTATCCAGCGCGGCCTGCTCCACGTACAGCCAGGGCCCATCGTCGCGCTGCGGCCAGATTTCGATGGTCTTCAGCGAAATCGCGTAAAAGTCGGCGTCGCGGCGGGCCTGGTCTCGGCTGTCCAGCTCGCCGACCAACAGATCGCGCAGTTCCAGCAGCTGGGCGTCGGTGGCCGGTCGCTGCGGCGCGGTGCCGCTGCAGCCTGACACGGCAAGGGCCACGGCGACAGCGATGCCGGCGATCAGGGTGGAGCGAAGGCTGCTGGGCATGGGTCGGCTGCTCCGCATAGCGAACTGCCGACAGTGTCGTTCATTCGGCGTGCCAAGTCACACTGAGCCCGATGCTGCGCTCCTGACCGAAAGTGGACAGTTCATCGGCGGTGGCCACGTAGTCCTCGTTGAAGGCATTGCGGACGAACAGATGGACCTTCCAGCTGTCGCTGGCGTGGTAGGTGAGATCCAGGTCGACCAGATCGACGGCATCGCGCGGCAGCTCTTCAAAACCGGGGCGGTCCATTGCCCAGCGGTGCGAGTAGAAGCCGCCCAGGGTGAAGTCCTGCCAATCGTATTTGGCCTCGATGGTGGCGCTGCGCGGCGGCGAGCCGTATAGCGGATCGCCAGTCAGTTCGTCCTTGCTGCGCACCAGGCTGAAACCGCCACGCAGCGAGAGGCTGGGGGTCGCTGCCCAGCCCAGGTTGACCTCGGCACCGTGCAGTTTGGCGCTGCCGACATTGGTGTAGCCGTTGGTTTCGCCTTCGATTTCAAACAGCTGGATCAAATCGTCCACATCGGTCTGCCAGACGTGGATCTGACCGTCCCAGCTGCCGGCAAACCAGGCGTAGCCCAGGTCCACACCCAGCGAGCTCTCGGAACTCAAATCCGGGTTGCCGACGATCTCGCCGACCGCAGTCACCCCGCTGAAGAAGCGCTCTTCCAGGGTGGCGAAACGGTAGCCGGAGGCCAGATTCAGGCTGAAGCGCTGGCCGCGCATCGGCGTCCACACCGCGCCCAGGCTCAGGGCATGATCGGAGTCGCTCGAGTCTGCGCCGAGCTGGCTCTGATCGATATGCGAATAGCGCGCCCCCATCTCCAGGGCAACGCTCTCGCTCACCTGCCAGTCGCTGATCGCAAACAGTGACCAGTTGTCTTCCTTGGCGTCACGCAGGCTGAAGCTGCGGTTGCTCAAGATCTCGCGGGCGTCGAAACCGTTGACGTCGCGCCGGCCCAGGAATTCCACGCCAATGTTGTGGGAAAAGTCGCCGCTGCTCAGCGACTGCTGCACGGTGCTGCCGAAATCCAGGCTTTCGATGAAGGCGAAGGTGTCGGCCGAGCCGGGCCGTTGATTGAAGGTCAGCAGCGACTGATCGTGGGCGTAAAGACTGGCGGCGAAGCCGTTGTCGTGGCGCACCCGCAGTCGGCCGATGACGTGATCGTCTTCCGGATAGGTGGTATCGCGAACCGGAAAGCGGCTGTTGGACTTGCCGATGTCGTCGGTGGCCGAAGGCAGGAGCAGTGCATCGAATTCATACTCGCCGATGCGATTGCGGTACTGCAGGGTGGCGCTGATCCGGTCGTAGCTGGAGTTGAGTGGAGTGCCGTTGGCCGATTCGCTGTCGCCGGCGCGATGCCTGGCCGCGGCGATGGAGAAGCTGTCGTTGCCGTGGGCAGCCATCAGCGTCCATTCGTTGCCGGAGTCCACGTAGGTGGCACTGGCCTTGCTACCCTCGAACCACTGCGGCTCAATGGAAATGGCCCCGCCCAGGGCGCCGGGCCCAAAGTGCACCGCCGCCGGGCCGCGGGTGACGTTGATCTGGCCCAGCAGCGCCGGTTCGACGAAGGCCACCGGTACGCCGGCGCGGCGCTGCGCGGTGATTGGCATCCCGCCGACCACAATCAGAATGCCGTTGGCGCCGCTGCCGCGGATGGAAAAGGTCTCGAACAAGCCGTTCTGGCCGGTCGCACCGATCCCGGGAACGCGCGTGATCACGTCCTGGAAGTCCACCGGCGCGGCGACCTGGTCATCCCAGCTGACCACGTCAGTGGCCAGCGCCGAGGGCAGATCGGCGGCTGTGCCGCGGGCGGTGACGTTGACTCCGGCAATGGTTTGAATGTCGTCCTGATCGGCGCTCGCCATGGGTCCGCCGGGGCTACTCTCGGCGATTGGCTGGCTCTGGGCCACGGCGGAAGCGCTGGAAAGGGCGGAAGCGCCGATTGCCGCGGCGAGCGCGGCGCTGAGAAGATTGCGAGTCATAAATTCAAGTCTGGGTTCGCCGGTGCGAACGGATCGTTTTCAGTCGAGCGCGCGACTGTAGTGGCTGAGCGCCCAAAGCACATCCGCCTTCGGTAGGAGTGTCGGAGCAGGGGCATTCACAAGATCTTGGTTTGGCGTCAAGTCAAGCGGTGCTCTTGGAGCGAGGGTCCAGGGCCCAGGGAAGAGGGCCCTGTGTGGCAGATTGTGGCCTGGCCACTCTTTCGTGGGAGCTTGCCTGCAAGCGTGCGCCTGATCCGGCAGCTGACCAGGATCCATCGCACGCCGATCCGCATTTGAATGGCATAGTACCCATAGAGTTCGCGCAGAGACGGTTCGATGCTGGCGCAGATTGTCGAATCCATCGATATCACCACGCTCGCCTTCAGTCGCGGTCTGATGCAGCTCATGCTCGGCGGCCTGCTGCTCTATCTGGGCAGCCGGGACCAGGGCGCACGCGGCGCACGGCTGTGGGCAGCGGGGTTTTTATTCAACGGCTTGTCCCTGTTCGTCTTCGCGCTCGACCTGCCGCCGCTTTGGGAAACACCGAGCAGAATCGTCAATCACATGGCGCTGGGCGTGTCCTCGGCGTTCTTCCTGGCCGGATTCTGGAAGTTTGGTAAACAGCCCGGTCGTCTCTCCTTGCTGATTCTGGTGGTGGCCATTCCAGCCTTCAGCCTGCTTGCCTGGGAGTGGCTGTGGCCGAACGCGCGGATGCGCATCCTGACGACGGCCAGCTCGCAGGCGCTGTTTCTGTTGGTCTTGCAGCACAGTCTCGCTGCGCCGCCGCGCGTCGAACTGGCGACCATCTACCGCCGCCTGCGGCTGGTGGTGATCGCCTATCTGCTGCTGGTGGTGTGGGGCTATGGCAGCGTTGCCGAGGTGCTGCCGACCACCGCCCGTGTCGATATCGGCTATCACCGGCTGCTGTTCAGCGGCGGTTCGCTGCTGTTCATGCTCACTTTGGCGGTGGGCTGTCTGGCGCTGCAGTTCGCCCTGCTTGCTGCGCGCAGCGATGACCTGGCCAAGACCGACTGGCTGACCGGGCTGCTCAACCGGCGCGGCTTGTTTCAGGCGGTCAGTGAACGCCAGGCCAACTCGGCCGAGGGCGAAGGGCAAAGCCTGATCGCGCTCGACATCGATCACTTCAAGCAGATCAACGATCGCTACGGCCACGCTGCGGGCGACCACGTGCTGCAGGTCTTGGCCGGGCACCTGCGTGCGCTAGCCGATACCGGTGTGCTGGTGGCGCGGATCGGCGGCGAGGAGTTCTCCATCCTGGTCCCAGATAAACCGGCTGAAGCCGCGGCGGCGTTGGCCGAGCGGGTCCGACGCCGCTGCGACGATGAAACCGTGGTCTGCAGCGATGGTCAGCCGATCCGTTTCACGATCAGCGCCGGTGTGGCCGAGGGCGCGGCGGTCGAACCTTTGGAGAAGGCATTGGCGCGAGCTGATCAGGCGCTTTACGAGGCCAAGCGGCAGGGACGCAATCAGGTCCAGCTGGCGTGAACCCTGCGCTGGCGCACGGCATCTGGGATCTGCTTGCCTGGCTAAGCGCGGCCGCGTTTCTGGTGGTGCTGTACTGGCTGCGTCCAGGGCTGTTTGCCAGCGGCGGTCTGGTCCGGGTCGGACGCGGCTATTTCTTCGCCTTGAGTGCCGGCGGCCTGCTCGGGGCCTATGCGCTGGGTACCGCGAACGCGTGGCTCAGCGGCCAGATGGAACTGGCCCGTTCGATCGTCGGCGGTCTGTTCGGCGCCATCGTCGCGGTGGAGTGGTACAAGGCTGCCCGCGGCCTGCGCGGCTCCACTGGAGGTCTGTTTGCGCCGGCGCTGGCACTGGGCATTGCCATCGGTCGGCTGGGCTGCCACTACGCCGGGTTGGGCGATTTCACCTACGGCTCGCCGTCAAGCCTGCCCTGGGCGGTGGACTTTGGTGATGGGATAGCGCGGCATCCGGTAGCGCTGTACGAAAGCGCGGCAATGGCGCTGTGGTTTGCGGTGCTGTGCTGGCAGCTGTGGCGGTCGCCGGCCTGGCTGCAGCAGCAGGGCTTCTACTGGACCTGTGCCTTCTATGCCGTGCAGCGCTTCGCCTGGGAATTCATCAAGCCCTACGCGACCCTGCTCGGCCCGCTTAACCTGTTCCACCTCGTTTGTCTGGCGTTGCTGGGATACGCTGGGCTGATGTTGCTGCGGAGTGATCATGGTCGCCGTTCTGCGTAAAGCCGCGCCCTACGTGTTTCTGGGCCAAACCACCTCGCTGTGCGAGGAATGCGCCGGCCTGGTTCCGGCCAAGGTGATCGTTCAAGAGGGCCAGGTCTACTACCAGAAACGTTGCCCCAGCCACGGCGTGCAGAAGACCCTGGTCTCCACCGATGCCGACTACTACCAGCTGGCCAAATCCTTTCTCAAACCGGGTGACCGGCCACGCTATTTCCACAGTCAGACCGACTAC
>JAUIFV010000263.1 GCA_030430155.1 Gammaproteobacteria bacterium | reverse complement strand
AAACAGCATCACGCCGAGGAAAGTGGCTTCCAGGAAGAAAGCGGTCAGCACCTCGTAAGCCAGTAGCGGCCCGGCGATGTTGCCCACCGTTTCCATGTAGCCCGGCCAGTTGGTGCCGAACTGGAAGCTCATGGTGATGCCGCTGACCACGCCCAGGGCGAAGCTGAGCGCGAAGACCTTGACCCAGAAGGCGTAGGCCTGCATCCACTTCGGATCCTGGCTGTAGGCAAAGCGCAGCTTGAAGTAGACCAGCACCCAGCCCATGGCGATGGTGATGGTCGGAAAGAGGATATGGAAGCTGATATTGGCGGCGAACTGTATGCGCGCCAGATCGACGGCGTCTAGCATGTATGGCTCCGCTGCGAAGTACGCCCAGCGTGACAAACTACGCCGCCACGCTGCGTGCTTCGCATCTGCTTGCCGGCAGCGAGATCGCTACTCGGCGTTGGCTCCCTCCACCTTCGCACTATTGGGGGCGGCACCGATGATATGCAAGTCCCGCTGCGGGAAGGGAATGGAATATCCGGCCCTGTCCAGCGCCTGCTTGACCCGGCTGAACAGATCCGAGCGCACGCCCCAGTAGTCGGCAGTCTTCGCCCACGGCCGCACCGACAGATCAACGCTGCTTTCACCCAGGTTGCTCAGCACGATGGTCGGTGCGGGTTCGATCAGCACGCGCTCGTCGGCGGTCAGCACGTCCTTGATCACCGCCATGGCGCCGGCAATGTCGTCGTCGTAGGCGATGCCGATAGCCAGGTCCACCCGCCGTATCGGCCGAGCCGTGTAGTTGATCACCGCCTCGGTGACCACTCTGCCGTTGGGCAGTACGAACTCGCGATTGTCGGCGGCCACCAGAACGGTGTGCATCAGCCGGATCTGCTCCACCTTGCCGGTCAGCCCGGCGATCTCCACCACGTCATCCTTGCGGAAAGGCCGGTTGATGATGATGGTCACGCCCGCGGCCAGATTGCCCAGCGAGTCCTTCAGCGCCAAACCCACCGCCAAACCAGCGGCGCCGAGCACCGCGAACAAGGATGCCGCCGGCACCCCCAGCGTATCCAGCGCCGCCACCACCACCAGCATGATCAGCACCACGGCGGCCACCTTGCGCAGGAAGCCGGCCAGCATGGAGTCGACGTTGGCCTTGAGCAGCAGCTTCTCCAGCGTGGCCGCCAGGCGTCTGGCGATCCACAGTCCGAGCAGCAGTATGGCCACCGCGCCCAGCAGCTGCAGTAGCCCGTTGCGCAGCGTCATTCCCCAGGGGTCGGTGCTTAGAAATTCCAGGAACTGATTCCAGCTGTCCATGCGTTTATGCTCCTTGCTCAAAGTAAGAGGCTAGCGCATTGGCAGTGAGCTTGCGGTTGATTCAGTCAAACAGCTCCGCATAACGCTGCGCCGGCCGCCCGTCACGCATCAGCGCCTCACCGACCAGGAAGCTGTGCACTCCGGCTGCGCGCATCCGCTGCACATCCTCGGGCTCAGCGATACCGCTTTCGGTCACCAGCAGACGATCCTCCGGCACGAAGGCCTTCAGGCTCAGGGTGGTGTTGAGATCGGTTTGGAAAGTGCGCAGATTGCGGTTGTTGACCCCGAGCAGCTGTGCATCGGCCTCCAGCTCGGCCCGATCATGCACCTCCACCAGCACGTCCAGACCCAGCTCCACCGCCACGCCCTGCAGCGCCTCCAGCTCGGCCCGGCTCAGCGCCGCGGCAATCAGCAGGATGGCGTCGGCGCCCATCGCCCTGGCATGGACGATCTGATAGGGATCGACGGTGAAGTCCTTGCGCAGCACCGGCAAAGCGCAGGCCCCACGTGCCCGCTGCAGATCGTCGACGCTGCCGCCGAAGTAGTCGCGATCGGTGAGCACCGACAGACAGCTGGCGCCGGCGCTTTGGTAGGCGCTGGCGACCTCGGCCGGATCGGCGTGCTCGGCGATCCAGCCCTTGCTCGGACTGCGCCGCTTGAACTCGCTGATCACCGCCGCTCGGCCGGCAGCCACGCTGCTGCGCAGCGCCTGTAGAAAACCGCGCGGCGGATCCTGCTCGCCGGCCTGGCTCAGCAGCGCCGCTTCGCTGTGTAGACGCTGCGATTCGGCCACTTCCTCATGCTTGCGGCGCAGGATCTGCTCCAGAATATCGCTCATAGCGAACGAAACTCCGCGCGCTGGGTATGGGCGATGTAGTCCTCGAAGTGCCGCCCCGGCAGACCGCTGGCGAGCAGCTCGCGGGCGCTGCCCACCGCTTCTCCGAGATCGTTGATGCGGCCGCCCACGTACAGCGCCGCGCCGGCGTTGAGGGCGACCAGGTCGGCGGCCGCGCCGGGCTCGCCGCCCAGCACCCGCTTGATCAATTCCAGCGACTGCGCCGGCGATTCGACTCTTAGCGGCTGCAGCGACTGCCGGCGCACGCCCAGATCCTCCGGGGTCAGCTTGTAGCAGCGCACTTGGCCGTCTTTCAGTTCGGCGTAGTGGGTGTCGGCGGCCAGACTGATCTCGTCCAGGCCGTCCTCGGCGTGCACCACCAGCACATGTTGCGCGCCCAGCTCGCCCAGCACTCGGGCCAAAGGTTCCACCCAGCGCCGCTCGTAGACGCCCAGCAGCTGATGGGTGGCGCCAGCCGGATTGGTCAGCGGGCCGAGCAGGTTGAATAGGGTGCGCAGACCCAGATCCTTGCGCACCGGGGCAGCGTGGCGCATCGCTTCGTGGTGTCTGGGTGCGAACAAAAAGCCGAAGCCGGTGCGCTGCAGGCAGCTGCCCACCGCCGCGGCGTCGATGTCCAATCGAGCCCCGGCAGCCTCCAGCAGATCGGCGCTGCCGGATTTGGAGGACACTGAGCGATTGCCGTGCTTGGCAACCTTGGCACCGCCAGCGGCGGCCACGAAGGCGGCCGCGGTGGAGACATTGAACAGACTGGCGCCGTCGCCGCCGGTACCGACGATATCCAGCAGCCCCTCACCGCTCCACGGCACCGGCGCCGCCAGCGCCCGCATCACCCGCGCCGCGGCGGCAATTTCGGTCACCGTCTCGCCCTTGGTGCGCAGCGCGGCCAAGAAGGCGCTGAGCTGTATCGCACTGGCCTCGCCCTGCATCACCTGACGCATGGCCGCTTCCATTTGCTCGGCGGACAGATCGACGCGGTCGACGAGGGCTTCGAGGGCGGCTTTTATGGGGGATTGGGACATGGCGGTTCGTGTTGGTGGTGTCGGTGGTTGGTGGGGGTGATGGGGTTAGGGCCCAGGGCTCAGGGCCCAGAAGAGCTGGTTTCCCGCGCTTTTGACTTCCTGGGCCCTGGGCCCTGAGCCCTGGGCCCTCCATCAAACGACTGCGCTGCGCGAGCGCTGGGTAGCATCCAGAAAATTCCGTAACAGCGACTTCCCATCCCGAGTCAGTATCGATTCCGGATGGAACTGCACCCCTTCAATCGGCAGATGCTTGTGCTTCAAGCCCATGATCTCGTCGCGACTGCCGTCGGCGTGCTCGGTCCAGGCGGTCACTTCCAGCACCTCCGGCAGCGAGTCTTCGGCAACGATCAGCGAGTGGTAACGAGTGGCCTCGAAGGGCTGCGGCAGACCTGCGAAGACGCCCTGACCGCGGTGATGCATGGGCGAGGTCTTGCCGTGCATCACCTGGCGCGCGCGCACCACCTCGCCACCGTAGGCCTGGCCGATGGCCTGATGACCCAGACACACCCCCAACAGCGGAATCTCCCCACCCAGCTCACTCACCACCTGCAGCGAAATACCCGCCTCGTTGGGCGTGCACGGCCCCGGCGAGATCAACAGATGGGAAGGCGCCAACGCGCGGATCTGCTCAATGCTGATCGCATCATTGCGCTTGACCTGCACCTCCGCACCCAACTCGGCCAGGTACTGAACGAGGTTGTAGGTAAAGCTGTCGTAGTTGTCGATGACCAGGATCATGGCGGGAGAGCGGTCGCCGGATTCTTAGGGGACCGGCGATTGTACGGGAGTCGTGGGGAAGGGCACAGGGCCCAGGGCCCAGGGCCCAGGGCTCAGGGCACAGGGCTCAGGGCTCAGGGCACAGGGCTCAGGGCACAGGGCTCAGGGCACAGGGCTCAGGGCTCAGGGCTCAGGGCCCAGGAAGTCAAGAGCGCGGGTGACCGAGCTCTACTGGGCCCCGAGCCCTGGGCCCTTCTCCTGCCGTCATCCCGGCCTCGAGCCGGGATCCAGCGTCCTTCGCTCTGCTGTAGGAGCCTGCCTGCAGGCGATCAGATCCCTCGGTACGCAGGACGCGATCCCGATGGTCAAAACGTCGTGCTTCCCCAGCAGTCAGCCTTTCGCAGGTCCAGGGCCCCGATGCGCCCAATAATCCGCGCTACTGATGTCCTGGGCTCGCCCTGGGCCCTGAGCCGTTCTCCAATCCGTCATCCCGGCCTTGAGCCGGGATCCAGCGTCCCAAACGCCGCCCAGACGCCCTTGCGTCAGGATCCAGGCCAGCGTGACTTGCCATTCGCCGGCCAACAACCTAATGCGGAATAGCCGCGAGCTCTCTTGACGTCCTGGGCCCTAAGCCCTGTGCCCTGGGCCCTTCTCCTAGCAGCTACTTTCCCCGCG
>JAUIFV010000057.1 GCA_030430155.1 Gammaproteobacteria bacterium | reverse complement strand
GTCTTCTACTGCGGCCGCCGGAGAGCCGCTGTGGCGCGATCTGCTCCCTACGATCGACTCGACGTACTGTTCAAGTACGCCTTCATCGATCTCCAGTCCGCGGACCGCACCACAACAGCTCTCCGACGCCCTCGCGACGAACACTCATGAAATATGTGGGCTAGCGCGGCAGTTTGCTGCGTCGATGGCGAGGACACTGCTGTTCATGGCTGCACTGTTAGCGGCGACCTTTGCCGGGCCTCTACTGGCACAGAGCGCGCCAAGCGCAGTTTCCGGTTCCTGGTATGACCCCGAGCGCAGCGGCGAGGGCTTCGTGGTGCAGATCATCGCGCCCGATCAGGCGCTGGTGGTCTGGTTTACCTACGACGAGCAAGGTCGGCAGCGCTGGCTGATCGGCCAGGGCCCTTTCGACGGCGAGCAGGTGATCATCGATGAACTGCTGATCACCTCCGGCGGGCGTTTTGGTGCCGAATTCGACCCGGACGCGGTGACCCGCACGGCAGTGGGCAGCCTGCGGCTGAGCTTCAGTTCCTGTCTGGACGGCAGCGCCGAGTACAGCGTCGGCGAGGTCAGCGGCAGCTTGAATCTGCTTCGGCTGAGCATACCCAGCGATATTCCCTGTAGCGCGCCCATCGGCAAAGCTGCCGATCTGCGCAGCCTCAAGAGCGCTGAGCTCGGCGGCTACAGCGGCACCTGGTTCGACGTCTTCCGCTCCGGCGAGGGCTTGTTGATCGAAGTACTGGATGCCGACCGCGTGCTGGTTTACTGGTTCAGCTATACGCCGAGCGGCGAGCAGCTGTGGCTGATGGGAATCGGCCAGCGGCAGGCTCTGCACTGGCAAGTCGACCGCGTCTTTTCCGCTCGCGGCGGCGTGTTTGGACCCGAATTCGATCCTGAACTTGTGGAGCTGGTGGATTGGGGCAGCGCCCAGCTGGCCCTGGACTGCGCTAGCGGCATGTGGCTCTACAGCGGCCCTGAGGTCGGCTACGGCAGCGGTGAGCAGGTTTTGACCCGCTTGGCGCAGATCGACGCTCTCGATTGCCGCTCGTCTATCCCGCAGCAGGTCGCGCAGGAGCAGCCGCTGGCATTCACCAATGCGCGGCTGCGCAACTTCGATGAGTCGGACGGCGACGACTTGCACGCTGTGCTGGTTGAACAGGGTCGCATTGTGGCTGTGGGCGCAGCGGTCAGTACGCCAGTTCCGCTGGCTGCGCAGCGCATTGATCTGCAAGGCGCCTATCTGATGCCCGGTCTGACCGATCTGCACACCCATATCGGCACCAGCCCCACCGAGCTGCTCGGCCAGCGCGCGCCCGGCGTATCGCAACTGGTGGAAGAAGCGGCCACCGGCGAGCTGCTGGTGTATCTGTCGCAAGGGGTGACCACCGTCCTCAACGCCGGCGATTTCGGTGAGCCGCTGCCGCGCTGGAGCCGCGAGATCGACCGCGGGGAGCGGATCGGGCCGAAGCTGTACAGCGCCAAATACACCCGCGGCCCGCCGGGCACGCCCGATGGCGGGCCGGAGTTCTCCTTCGCCACTCAGGCCACTGCTAGAGCCCACGTCAGTCGCGCCGACACTGCCGGCTACGACATGATCAAGATCTACAACTACACTCCGGCCAACGCCCTGCCGCTGATCTTCGACGAGGCAGGCAGCCGGCAGATGGCGGTAATCGGTCATTTCCCACAGACCGAAGACGGCGAAAGCACGCTGGACCGCGGGCTGGCCGCGGTGGCACATGGTCAAGCCTATTTCTGGCGCTGGGGCTACAGCGCCATCGGCTCCAGTCGCGCGCAGAGCGCCAGTTTGCGCAACGGCACCTCGATCATCGCCACCCTGGCCCACATGGAGATCATTGCCGACATCTGGGGCTTCAATCCGACCGGCGTGCAGGCCTATCGCGCCCGACCGGAACTGCGCTATCTGCACCCAACCTCGCGGGCGCTGAATGAGCGCGGGATGATCGGCGAGCGTTGGAATCCGCCCGGCGCAGCGCCCGGCGGGCTGAACAACAGCAACGACTACATCGCCAGCTACCTGCGCCGCTTTCATCAGGCTGGCATACCGATCCTGCTGGGCACCGATTCGCCCACCGTGCTCGGCGTGCCCGGCTTCTCCGCCCACGAGGAGATGCAGGTGATGCGTGAGCGTCTGCAGCTGGATGACCGCGAAGTGCTGGCCATGGCGACGGTTCGTGGCGGCGAGTTCATCAATCGCTGGATCACCGACACCGATCCCTTCGGGCGCATCGCGGTGGGTCAGCGCGCCGATTTGATCGCTCTCAATGAAGACCCGAGCATCGACCTGGGCCGGGTACGCGATCGGATCGGGGTGATGGCGCAAGGCCGCTGGTATGCCGACGAATGGCTGGGCGAGCAGATTGAGCTGCTTGCCGATCGCTACGCCAACAGCACCCAGGACTACGCCAGCGCAGTGCTGAAGCGGCATCCCCACGCTGGCGCTGGCCATGTCTGCATGCATCTGCACAGCAGTTGGCTGGATCCCGATAAAGACCGGGCAGCGGCGGCCGCGAGCGATGACTGAACCGATGCTGCGCTGCGAAGGGCTGCAGCTGCATCGCGGCGGCAAGCCGGTGCTCAGTCAGATCGACCTGCAGGTGCTGCCCGGACAGGTCATCGGATTAATCGGTCGCAACGGCGCCGGCAAGAGCAGCCTGCTGGAAGCTCTGCTCGGTTTTCATCACTTGAGCGCCGGCACCGTGACCGCCTGGGGCATGCCGGTGCGCCAGCTGCCCGCGCAGCACAAACGGCGCATCGGCCTGGTCACCCAGCGCGACGAACTGCTTGAGGGGCTGACAGGTACACAGCAGCTGCAGTTGATCGCATCCTTCTACCCGCATTGGGACCGCGCGCTGGTGGACAGGCTCAGCGCCAGCTGGGCATTACCGCTGCAGCGCCGGATCAGCACCTGGTCGATGGGGCAACGACAGCGCCTGGCCATCGTCCTGGCCCTGGCGGCGGGACCGGAGCTGCTGGTGCTGGATGAGCCGGTAGCCAGCCTGGATCCGCTGGCCCGGGCGCAGTTCCTGCTCGAGATGCGCACCCTGATCGCCGACCAACGTCGCGCGGTGATCATCTCCTCGCACATCGTCTCCGATCTGGAGGCGATGGTGAATCAGGTCTGGTTGCTGGACCAGGGTGTGCTGCGCTGGTCTGGCGCAATCTCCGACATTGCCGAGTTGATCGGGCCGGGAGCCGATGAGCCGGCCTCCCTGGAACAGGTCTTCCGCAGCGTCATCCGATGATTGCACGCCCGCCGCTGCCGGCCGTGTCGCTGTTGACTCTGAGCTACCTGCGGGTGTTTCCGGGGATGGGCGCGCTGCTGTTGGTCGGCGTGGTCTGCGCAGCCGCCGGTTTGGCGACGCAGCCGGCCGTGCAGCGCAGCAGCTGGTTGGCGGCGGCCGGTGCATTTCTCGTCGCCCTGCCCTGCCTGTTCGCCGGCAGCCATTTTCGCGCGCTGGCCAGCCGTCGCAGCCATGCCCTGCTGCCCGGATTCGTCCAAGTGATGGTCGTCGCCGCGCTAGGCCTGTTCGGGCTGCTGGCGCTGATTGCCGCCATGCTCCTGGCGCTTGCCATAGCAATACCGGTCTGGCTCGGCCTGCCCGTCGCCCTGCTGGCGTGCTCTGCGCTGTTCTGGTTCGGCTTTCTGCCGACCCCGCTGCGGGCGCTGATCGGCTTTGTGCTGATTGCCCTGCTGCTGCGCGGGACCATCGATCCTGCGAGCATGGAATTGCACCGCCATAGCGTCTACGTCGCCATCTTCGCGGTCATCTTCTGCGCTATCGGCTGGCTGTGTTTCGCCGGCTGGTTTCAGCACCGGATGGCGACATTCCGAGTCTTCGAAAGGTCCGAGCTGGCTCATTGGAATCTCCCGATGGGGATGAATGTCGGTCAGCGCGAGCGCATCGGCAGCGCGGCTGGGACGTTGTTGCTGGGCATCGGCGATGCGTGGTCATCCCGCGCCCTGCGTGCCGCCATCGGCGGGCTGCTGGTACCGCTGGGGCTGTTCGCACTGCTTTACGCGTTGTTGCCCACGGCCGAAGCCCAGCGCTGGATCGGCGCTCCGGTTCCGACCTTTCTGACCCTGGCCTACGCCCTGGGCTACTACACCCACCTTTGTCAGCGCGCGGCACAGCGCCGCCCTTTGCTGTGGTTGCGCTGTGCCGACGACTGGAGCGGACTGCGCCGGGTCGCCGAACGTGCCCTGTTGGCCGAGTGGCTGGCGCTGGCCGGGGCCATGTTGATCCTCAATCTGACTCTGGCCGCCTGCAGTCTGTGGCGCTTTGATCTGCTTGCGCTGTGCGTCGTATGGCTTCTGGCCCTGTTGTACAACCAGCAGCTGGCGCTATACCGCAGCCTGAGCGACGCGGTGCAGATGGCTGCAATCTTCGCGCAGTTGCTGCTGCTGGTGCTCTGTCTGGCACTGATCCGCATCGGCGAGCACCCCGCGCTGCTATGGTGGTTCGCCGCCGCGCAGATCGCCGCCATAGTCACGCTGCGGCTGATCGCGGCACCACGAATATCCACTTAGTAGCCAAGGGCAAGCGGAAATGAAGGAACTGCTGCAGTCGCTGGTCGACTTCCGCGATGACGATGAACTCAGCGGACTGCTGTGGGCTACCGCCTACGGCTTCTTCGTGATGTTTTGCTACTACATATTGCGTGCGGTACGGGACGAGATTTCATCGGCCGACCGCGGCAATTTGCAGATCCTGTGGACCGCCGTGTTCTTCGTCATGCTGGCCGCAGTTCCGCTGTATTCGGCCATCGCATCGCGCTACTCGCGCGGCGTTTTCGTGCCGCTGTCCAATCGCTTCTTCATCGTTTGCCTGATTGGCTTCTTCGTCGCCCTGGTGGCGCTGCCGGAATCAGCTCGACCTTGGATCGATCGGGTCTTCTACGTCTGGACCAGCGTCTTCGCTCTCTTCGTGGTAACCGTCCTCTGGGGCTTGCTCGCTGACTGCTTCAGCAATGCGCAGGCGCGTCGCTTGTTCGGCTTCATCGCCGTCGGCAGTTCCATCGGCGCGATCGTCGGCTCCTTTGTCACCGCGTTGCTGGCCGACAATCTGCCCACCTTCTCCCTGCTGCTGATTGCCTGCGTGCCGCTGGAGATCGCCTCGTGGTGCGCGATGGTGCTGCATCGCCGCTTCGCCACAGGCGACGTCGCAGGAGAGCGCGGATCCAGCAAGCCTATCGAGGGCAGCGCATGGAGCGGCATGAAAGCGGTGTTCGCCTCACCCTATCTGCTCGCCATCGCCGCCTTCATCGCGCTGATGACATTCGCGTCTACCATGCTCTACTTCCAGCAAGCACACCTTGCCGCCGAGGCCTTCGCCGATCGTGGTGAACGCACCGAGTTCTACGCCTGGGTAGACCTGGCGGTGAACACCCTGACCATCTTCTTCCAGGTCTATCTGTCCGCGCGCATCGTCCGTTGGCTGGGCGTGGGATTCACGCTGGCGCTGCTGCCGGCCCTGATCGCGGTGGGCTTTTTGGCCCTGGGGCTATATCCAACCCTGACCGTGCTGGTCATCGTCCAGGTAATCTACCGTGCCGGTCGCTACGGGATTACCAAGCCGGCTCGCGAGATCCTGTGGACGGTGCTGGATCGACAGGCCAAGTACAAGGCCAAGCCCTTTCTGGACGCCGCGGTTTACCGCGGTGGCGACCTGGTCAGTGGTTGGGCCTACACCGGCATGGCCGCAGTCGGGCTGACCGTAGGCGCAATTGCGCTGGTCGCCGCGCCGGTTGCGGCGCTGTGGATGATTCTGGGTTGGCGTCTGGGGCTGCGCCAGGAGGCGTTGGCGAAACCGGATCCGGCTCGTGCTGTGCAGGGCAGCGCGAGCGCTGCGAACTAGGCTACTGGGAGGGCCATCACCAGACGCGCCAACGCTTCGACGTGCTCGTCTAGATGCCCGCTGCCGGCCAGCGCCGCTTGCAGTTCCAACAGATACTCCCGATTGGATCCGCTGGGGCCGTGAGCGGCCGCAATCTGCGCAGCAATGCACTGCAGTGAGGCCGGACCCAGGTAGTGCGGATTGGATGTCGCGGCGCGGTAGGTGACAGCATGCAGTCGCTGACCACAGTCCAACAAGGTGGCCAGTCGCAGACGCTCGTAGCCGTTCTTCTCGCGATGATCCAACTGGGCCAGTACCGCAGCACCCTGGTCAGGATCCAAACGGTAGGCGCGCCCCCAACAGCGCTCACCCGGCGCGTCGACGAGAGTCACCACCCTTCCCGGGGCTCCGGGAACACCGCGATGATCGGTGGAGCCTTGCCAGAAGCGACGCGCGTAGCCGTCGATAGCCGCCAACCGGCTCTCCAGGTAGGGGAAGTCCGCACGCCAGATCAGCGAGCCATAGCCGAAGATCCATAGCGGCTCGTGCACACTGTAGTGGTTAGCCCGCATATTTCATAAGTCTACTACTGCGGCCGCCGGAGAGCCGCCGTGGCGCGCTCTGCTCCCTACGATCGACTCGACGTACTGTCCAAGTACGCCTTCTTCGATCTCCAGTCCGCGGACCGCACCACGGCAGCTCTCCAACGCCCTCGCGACGAACACTCATGAAATATGCGGGCTAGACTGGTGGAGTCTTGATTGGGGGGAAACCAATGTACAAGCGACTCTTGTCGGCCATATGGATCGCCGTTCTTCTGGCCGCCGGCGCCCACGCCGAACAGCCCGAATCATCGGCGCTAGCGTCGATGATAGGGCAACTGGGACTGCGCGAATCGGCCACCGCATCGCGAGACCTTCCCGGCTGGCGCAAGCCAACCAAGGTCGTGGCATGGCTGGACAGCGCCGAACGCCTACCCGCACTGCGCGCCGCCGCACCGGGTGTGGAGGTGGTCATGGCGAGCGATCTGGACGCCGCCAAGGCATCTATCGCCAGCGCCCAGGTGGTGATGGGCTTCTGCGATCAGGATCTGCTCGCTCAGGGCGAGCAGGTGCACTGGGTGCAGGTCTACTCCGCTGGCGTGGAGAACTGCGTCGCCAATCCGGCCATGAGCGAAGGCAATCGCGTACTAACCAATGGCCAGCGTATCGGCTCACCGGCGCTGGCCGAACACGCTATCGGTCTGATGCTTGGCCTGGCCCGCGGTCTGGACATCTACCACGCCCATCAGCTCAACGGCGAATGGAATCGACGCGGCGATTTGGACCGCGATCAGTTCATCGAACTGGAAGGCCGCACCCTGCTGGTGGTCGGCCTGGGCGGCATCGGCAGCCAGGTCGCCAAGCGCGGCCACGGGCTGGGCATGCGGGTGATCGCCACACGCAACTCCCGCCGCAGCGGGCCGGACTATGTGGCCTACGTGGGTCTGGCCGATGAACTCTTGAAGCTCGCCGGTGAAGCAGACGTGGTGATCAACACGGCGCCGCTCACCGACCAGACCCGGGGCATGTTCAACGCCGAGTTCTTTGCCGCGATGCGCCCCAGCGCCTTCTTCATCTCGGTCGGCCGCGGCGCCAGCACGGTCACCGACGATCTCATCGCCGCGCTCAAAGAAGGGCAAATCGCCGGTGCCGGGCTGGACGTCACCGATCCCGAGCCGCTACCTGCCGGGCACCCGCTATGGACCACGCCACGGGTGCTGATCACCCCGCACACCGCCGGCCGCTCCGATCGCAGCCGCGAACGGCTGTTCCTGCTGGTGCAGGAGAACCTGCGCCGCTACGTGGCGGGCGAACCGCTACTGTCGATGGTGGACATCGCGCGGGGGTATTAGCTGAGAAGGGCTGAGGACTGAGGGCTGAGGGCTGAGGGCTGAGGGCTGAGAAAGGGCCCAGGGCTCAGGGCCCAGGGCCCAGCAAGACACTATCTCCGCGCGAACCGATCCAGCGTGGTGCGGTTGATCCAGGCGCCGCCGGGCTGCACGGACAGGCTAACCAGTCCGGTGAAATCGAGCCGGCCGTCGCCGCGGTCGTCGAGCAGTATTCGACCCGCGTTGTAGCCCTGGCTGGCCGTGCTGGCGCAGCCCAGGCAGCTGCCGGTCTGACCGAAGGCCTGCAGGGAGGAACCCGCGCCGCCCGGGTTCTGCGCTGACGCCCAGCGCAGCTGATCATCGGCGGCGAAGAAATACAGCAGCGCGAAGGCCGTCGCACCTTCCTGTTGCAGGGTCAGGCCCCAGCCGAAGTCGTTGAAGTCGGCATACAGGCCGGAACGCTGCTGCAGCGGCTCTCCAGCAGTGAAGCGGAAGGGTTGCAGTGGCTCGATGCCGCTGCCCTGCCCCGGCACCGACCACTCGGCCTGCGCGCTGCTGCCACTGCTGAACTCCAGCCGCAGGCTGCCGATCTCGGTGAACACCGGAGTGCGGGTGATCTCCTGGCGCCGCCAGCGCAGCAGCGGCGCCTGCAGCACGCCGTTGACCAATTCGCCCTGCGCGGTCCAGGTCAGCGGCTGGCCGTTGAGATCGTAGGTGTACCAAAGCACAAAGGCGACGCCATCGACGATCTCGATGTGCTGACCGTGCCCAGGACGCTGCGGATTCCACCACAAACCGCGCGCAAATGCCGGCTCCAGTGAACGTGCACCGACCACGCAGCTGTCTCCGCGCGGCGCGCCCAGCTGATCCAGGTTCGGGCAGCGGTTGCCGGTGAATGCACTCAGGCCGGGGCCGGGCGGAAGACTGCCGCTGGCCTCGTCGAATGCGCCTACGTCGATGCTCTGCACCACCTGGTCACCGGCCGCCGGCGTGTCGCAGAGTGCCGCCGTCGACAGATTGCCGCCGCCTGAGCTGAAGCCGGCACCCTCGCTCAGCGCGCACGGGGTGGCCCCCAGCACGATGCTGTCGGCGAGGCTGAAGCTGCCGGCGCCGCCGAGCGCGGCGTTGCTCTGCGCCGAAAGCGTCAGATGAGCGCCGCTGAACTGCGCCCCGGCGGCCACCTTGATCCGCACATCGCTTTCGTTGTCGTTGGCGACTAAGGTGCTGTCGCTAAGCGTGGCGCTACCCGCAGCAAGCTCGATTGCTGCCGCCGCGGTGCGTAGCGATGAGCGATCGATGCTGAGCTCACCGTTGCTGCGCAGGCCTGCGCCAGTGGCCGACTGCAGCCGGCTACGCAACAGCTGTAGCGAACCCTGATTGTCGATCAAAATGGCGCCGGAAGCCGAACGCAACCGCAGGTCCTCGACGAGCAGGGTGGAACCGGCAGCCACCTCCAGCAGCGGCTGTGCCCCCACGGCGATCAGCTCGGCATTGGCGCCGATCAGGGTCACCGCGCCGCTGACCTGCAGCGACTGATCGGATGCGCCGGCGGCCGGATGAAACACCGTCTGCTCAGCGGCCAGCTCGATCCGCAGCGGGCGCTGCGCCGCGCTGCTTTGGGACAAGGCCCAGGCCAGCCGGTTGGCCGGGAAATCACCCAGGTCCTGCAGCGTATCGCCCAGCCGTATCACCGCCTGCGCAGCGCTGTCGTTGTCGACCACGCGCAGGCGCAACGCATCCGCCGCCAGGCTCGCCCCGCTGGCGCTTAGGGCGACCTCGATGCCGTAGTCGGATTCGGCAATCACGTCCTCGGTCGCGCTGACCCGAATCTGCTTGCTGCCGCCCTCGCCTGCCGCCCAATTCAGGCTGACCACGTTGGCGGCGATTCCCTCGACCGGGACAAAGTCCAGATTGAGCTGCGCGGGCCCGGAAAGATCACCGCGACGGGCGAAAACCAGATCCAGGCCGCCGCCCTCAAGTAGCCGTCGACTGCCCGATTCGATCGTAATTTCACTGCTCGGGGCGACATCAAGGGTGAAGTTCTGGTCGCGACCGCCGCTGTCGCCCTGATTGCCCGTCTCGTCCTCATAGCCCGTCCAGTGCCCCAATGACCAGCCCACCGGAGTGCGCGGATCGCTGTCCAGGGCGCGACCGATCAAATCGGCGGCAAAGATGTCCAGCTGCGCGCTGCCGGCGGGAAAATCGGCCGGCAGGCTGAACTCCACCAGGAAACTGTCTTCACGGTAGGCGAGGAAGCTCTCGCCGCTGGCGCTGGGTGCATCCAGCCACTGTCCCTGCTGCACCGGAAGCTCAAATTGGCTGCTGCCGTTGACCAAAACCACAACCGGCAGCAGCGCGTTGGCAGGCTGTCCCGGGAATACTGCGCTTGCGCCGTTGACCCGATCGCGCATCGGACGATCAAAGCTGAGCAGCATGCGATAGCTGGTGCCGCTGCGCAGCGCCGCCGCGCTGTGGACCACCAGCTGGCGAGCGTCACCCAACGGTTCCCAACGCGCCGCATACGCGACCTCACCGCTGGCCACATCGACCAGCTGCAGCGCCCTCACCGAGGCCGGTCCGGCAGCGTGGTAGAGCAGCACCCGATGGGACTCGGCGAGCTGCTCACGAACTCGGCGCACCTGACTCTCCGGAAGAATGAAGCCGTCGTGGTTAGCCCCAAAACCGCCGTACTCGGCGCCGCCATTGAGCGGCTCGATCTCCAGAGTCCACGCCGGGATCTGCACCTGATTGGCAAAATACTCGGAAGTCTGTCCGATGCCGGCACCGGCGCTGTCGGGCCGGTTGGCATAGTTCCTACCGGGCGGTGAGGTGCTTGCCGAGATGCTCACGTGGTGATTGGTGAAATCCCGCGCCAGCGCCGTTTGGATCGCATTGCGCCGACCGTTCCCAGTGGTGATGGTAAACAGCACCTGGGAAAAAGAGTGGGCACCGACAAAGGCGCGCAGCTGGCCGATGGGCGCGCTTTGTGCTGTAGCCAGCAGGGCCTGGATCTCCGGCTCGCTGGCCGGGCCGATACCGTGATAGGTCAAGCCCGCCGGGTTGCTGGTTGAACTGTTGCTTCTGGCCCAGTAAGGCTGGTTGTTGCGGTTCAGGTCGACCCCGCCTAGGTGGTTGGCCACGGTGTTGAAATCGGTGTCGCTATTGCGCAGATTCTTGCGCCGCATGCGCCCGTCGCGCGGCCACTGTGAAGGCACGGTCGGATCCTGACCGATCCACACCTGGGTGGGATTGTCCTGGGTCATGATGAAGCCGTCGACGTTGAGCACCGGAATGGTCAGCAGCTGCATCTCGTCGAGCAGGAAGCGATCCAGCCCGGCCGGGTCGTCCTCGTTGAAGAAGCTCTCGATCAGCCCCATCAGCACTTCCGGGCTTTGCCACTCGCGGGCGTGGATGCCGCCCTCGATCAGCACCACTGGCTCGGGCCGGCCTTCGTTGCCCAGCGTGCCCGGATCGCCCAGTCGGTAAGACCAGATCTCGCGTCCGGTGGTGGTCATGCCGGCCACCTCGCCGCTCAGATCAGGCGAAATCAGCATCAAATCCTGGGCCCGCGCGTGCAGACTCTGGTACAGACGGAAGCCATCCACGGGATCGGTGGAGTTGACCGGAATCGGCACCGGATAGCCCAACGCGATGGTGCCGGCACCGGACTGGCTGTTGGTGTAGCTGAACTGGCTCTGCGCTGCGGCGCCACTGCAGGCCGCGAGCAGCAGTACGGAGACCAGCCCGCATAATTGA
The DNA here is from genome assembly GCA_030430155.1 of Gammaproteobacteria bacterium. Taxonomy (GTDB): domain Bacteria; phylum Pseudomonadota; class Gammaproteobacteria; order Xanthomonadales; family SZUA-5; genus SZUA-5. Next base: position 14,515 of record JAUIFV010000057.1, on the reverse strand, counting down.
TGAGTGTTCGTTGCGAGGGCGTCGGAGAGGCGTTGTGGTGCGGTCCGCGGACTGGAGATCGATGAAGGCGTACTTGAACAGTACGTCGAGTCGATTGTCGGGAGCAGATCGCGCCACAGCGGCTCTCCGGCGGCCGCAGTAGAAGACTCATGAAATATGCGGGCTAGTTGACGAACCATGCGCGGGTCTCCTCGTCCAGCTTGGCCAGGAATTCGGCGTCCGCGCGCAGCGCGCTGGCCGCTCCGCCCAGTTTCATCTTCGATTGGCTCAATGCCAGCAGCAAACGCTTGCGCTCCAGCGGGTCGGCACTGATCCGCGCCTTGGCGGCCAACTGCGCCGCCAACTCGCCGTCCATCGCCATCGCAAGGGCCATCGCTGCGCTGCCGCCCAGCCGCGGGTCGGCAAGCTCGCGGAGCCAGCGCTCGCGCTGCGCCTGTTCCAGGTCGGCATTGCCCGCAGCATGCAGCTGCGCCGCCGAGCGCAGCTCACTTCGACTTTCGGCCGCCGCATACACGCTCAGCGCAGCCTTGCTGCCCAGTACGCCCTCGGCGCGGCGCAGCCAGTGCAGCGCGGCCACCGAATCAGCGTGGGCAAGCGCGCCCCGCAGCAGCGCCGCATCGGGTCGATCCACAAGCGCCAGTTCACCGGCCAGGGTCGCCACCGCCGCCTCGTCCAAGCGATCCGCCGCGGCCCGCCGCAGCGCCTTGCGCTGTTCGGCGCTGCCTTCCAGCGCCGCACTGGTGAAGCCTTCAGCCTGTAGCGAAGTCGCGCTGAGCGCGTCCAGAAACCGCTGCGGCTGGTCGATCAGCGCTACGCCGCGGCGGCGCACCAGATCGCGGTCCAAACGGTTGATCAATCCCAACGCGGCGTTGCCGATGGGAAACACCGCGTCCAGATCCTCGCTGCCGTGATCGCCGGAAACGTGGACCTTGGACTGATAGCCGACCAGCAACTCCAGCCAGACTCGATCGCTTTGATCCGGTGCGCTCTGACGGGCGGCGTCCAGGCGCTGCATCAGCGCCGCTTCGGCCTTCTCGGGCTCACTGGCGGTCTTGACCAGCAGCGCTGCGACCTGCGCCAGCGCATCGTCACTGCTGGCAAAGGACGTTGGCGCCCCAAGGACAAGCGCGGCGATCAGTACCGCGCTCAGTGCGGGAATTCTCATTGCGGACACAGCATTCTCCAGACTTTCACTCCCGCCGTTGACGCCTTACCCCGTGCAGCGGGCGCTACAAGTGGATAATCTCACGCCGCAGCGCCAGCGCCTCCGGATTGGTCAACCACATGTTGCGGATCGACCAGCCGCGGCGTCCTACGCTCAATCCATGGCGCCTTTAGGCCTGGTAGCCGTAACCCGCCCATCCGTCCACATAGCCAGCATCGACCATGACCATCATCAATCTGCTTGCCCTGCTGATCAGCATTACCGCGGTCTTTTCCTGGATCAATCATCGTTTCCTCAAGCTGCCGACCACCATCGGCGTGATGGTGATGGGCATGGCCTTCTCGCTCAGCCTGATCGGGCTGGAGAAGCTCGGATTTGACGTTGCTGTGCGCCTCGGCGATGCGCTGGAAGGGATCGATTTCAGCACCCTGCTGATGCAGGGCATGCTCAGCGTGCTCCTGTTTGCCGGCGCGCTGCACGTCAACCTGGCCGATCTGGCCAAGGCGCGCTGGGTGATCGCCTCGCTGGCCACCGTCGGCGTGGTCATCTCCACCCTGGTGATCGGCACCCTGGCCAAGTTCGGCTTCGCCCTGCTCGGACTGGAGTTGCCCTGGCTGACCGCTTTCGTGTTCGGCGCGTTGATCTCGCCCACCGACCCCATCGCGGTATTGGCCATTCTGCGTCGAGCCGGAATCAGCAAGCGGCTGGAGATCAAGGTGGTCGGCGAATCGCTATTCAACGATGGCGTCGGCGTGGTGGTGTTCCTGCTCTTGTTCGGCGTAATGACCGGCAAGGAGGAGCTTAGCGTCGGCGGCGCGCTGACACTGTTCGCCACCGAGGCTATCGGCGGCGCGATCTTCGGCCTGCTGCTGGGTTGGACGGCCAATCGCATGCTCAGCGCCGTTGATGAATACCAGGTCGAGGTGCTGCTCACGCTGGCGGTAGCCTTCGGCGGCTACGCCGCGGCGGCAAGCATGCATTTGTCCGGGCCCATTGCCATCGTGCTGGCCGGGCTGATGATTGGCAATCACGGCAGACAGCAGGCGATGAGCGAGGAAACCCGCAACCACGTCGATACCTTCTGGGAACTATTGGACGAGATCCTCAACGCGATACTGTTCGTGCTTATCGGCGTGGAGTTGCTGCTGATCAGCGCCGAGATCAACTACCTGCTGGCCGGCCTGATGGCCATTCCCATCGTCCTCATCGGTCGTATCGTCAGCGTCACCCCGCCGATACAGCTGCTGGGTCTGCGTGGTGATTTCCCGCCGCGCACCCTGCCGCTGATGATCTGGGGCGGTTTGCGCGGCGGTATTTCGGTGGCACTGGCACTGTCGTTGCCCAGCGGGCCCGAACGCGATTTGATCCTCACCGTGACCTACTGCGTGGTGGTTTTCTCAATCCTGGTGCAGGGTTTGAGCGTCGGCAAGCTGGTTTCCAAAGAGGCCGTGGATGAGCGCTGAGCGCGGCGGCGGCATCAGCGCCGCCACGGCAACGCTGATTGGCCTGGTGATCGGCGCCCTGATCGGTGCGATGGTCGCCATGCCGCTGGCCAACAATGCCCGCCAGCGCAACGCCTACCCGCGGGCGATCATGAACATCATGGAGCGCGACTACGATCAGCTGTTCGATCTGGCCGCCGCCGATCAGTGCAGCCAGCCGCGCTTCGATCAGCGCCTGCGTCGGCTACGCTCGCTGGCTGAAGACACCCCAAGCGCCTTCGGCGCCGTCGAAGATGCCGATTTCATTGCCGCCAACGAGAAGTTGCTGAGCGCCTTGGAACGCAGCGCGGCCGCGCACGATTGCGGCTTGGCCGGCGTGGCCTTGGAGCAGGTGGATCGGGCCTGTGAGGCGTGTCACAGCAGCTATCGGTAAGTAGCTGAGGGCACAGGGCAAAGGGCCCAGAAGAGCGGCGACCGCCAGATTCGTCTCGGCATCCGGCCCATGTCGCTTTGTCGAGGCGGGCACACTGCGTTTTGCCCACCCTACGTGCGGTCCAGAACCGCCTCGCATTGCCGGTCGGGCTGCGTCTCAGCCGGTCCCGATCTCGTTCAGGCGCGCGTATAGGGCGTCGAACTGTGCCTCCAGCACCTCGTGTTCGCCGCGCACCCCCTCGATCACCGCAGCCGCCCAGTGCAGATAGCGCTCTTGGCGCTCCACGCTCCAGCTCCTCGGCGGGCTGTGCAGGATGTCGCGAACGTTGCAAATCTTGTCGGCCAGCTTGACCAGTTTGGCCTGCGGGGAAATGTGTGGCGTATGTTCGACCTGACGCTGCTTGCGTTCCTGCTTCGGCAGGCGCTTGTCGTCTGTTACCTCGTCGACAATGCTGGCGACGCGTTCACCGAAATGTTCACGCAACTCGTCGACGGTGGTCTCGGTGTCTTCCACGGTGTCATGCAGCACCGCCGCGCAGAGCACCGCCATATCGGTAATCCCACCCTCATTGGCCAACACGTCAGCCAGCGCGATGGGGTGGTTGATATAGGGCGAGGCGGCGGGGTCCTTGCGACGCTGATCGCGGTGCTTGTGCGCGGCAAAGGCGATCGCGCGGATGAAGGTGCCCAAGGGCGGTTCTGAATCACTCATTTCGGCCCCAAGATCAGCGAGCGCGAGCGGCCACGCTCGTTATGCCAATGATGACGGCATATCCATCTGTGATCCAGCGTTTGGCCTATCCCCGAATGTTGGGGAATGGTTGTGCGGCGCCGTCAATCCGATCCTGTGGGCCTCCGCCATCGCTCACTGGAGCCACACCATGATCCACTCCGAAACCACCAGGCGATACACGCTGCGCAGTGCCTTCGTGTCGTCCATCAGCGCAGCGCTATTTGCGGCCTCCGCCGTGGCGGGTTCGGTGCCCGTCACAACCGAGTTTTCTGCGCTAACCGGGAACTCCGCCACCCGCGGCGAGCTTGGCAGCGCAGTCGCTGTCTTGGGCCATCGCGTATTCCTGGGTGCCCCTGCAGCCGACGTCGAGATCAATCCGGTCATCGAAGGTGGTGGCGGACCGATCACGGTCAATGATGCCGGGGTCGTCGGCTGGTGGGAGCGCAATGCCAACGGAGCCTTCAGCCAGGTCGGCAATCCCATTGCCACCGGTTCTACCGTACAGAACAGCCGCTTTGGCACCGACATGGCGTCCTCGGCCGATTTCCTGGCGATCACCCAGGCCGAACCTCCGGCGATGCGCATCTACCAGATCGGGCTCAACGAGACCCTTCTGGCCACCCTGTCGCCAGTGCAGATGGGCCCTCAAGGCGATTCCACTCGAGTCTCCAGCGCGATCTTTGGCAGCTACGCCGCGGCCGGCGTGGTGCGCAATTTCAACGATAGCGGCTCGGTGGAGATCTATATGCTCAGCGGCGGTCAGTGGAGTTCCAGCTTCACTATCGACAGCCCCAGTCCCAACGTGCCCGACATCGGTTTTGGCTACGCCCTGAGTATGACCGCCGACAGCCTGTTTGTCGGCATCCCCTACTTCGTGCCGGTGAATGGCGAGGTGATCTCCGGGGCGGTACTTGAATACGGTCGCCCGAACATGGGCAACAGCTGGAATCTGCGCGGCATTTACACTCTTCCAGGCGGATTGCCTATCGAGCAGCCGGCCAGAATGGGATTCAGCGTGCACAGCGCCAATAACCTGCTGGTGATCGGCGCGCCGGAACTGGCCACCAGCGTGGGCGGCGACAAGATCGGCGGTGTGTTCGTCTACCAGCTCAACAGCGGCAACAACACCTGGGAGCTGCGCGCCAGCATTCCCAATCCGGACGCCGAGGCCGACGCCGAATTTGGCTACGCGGTTGCCACCGACGGCTCCAAGATCCTGGTTGGCGCGCCCGGCAGCAATAATCAGAATGGACGCGGCTACCTTTATGTACGCTCAGGTCCGAACCAGTGGACCTTGGCGCAGGAGATGATCCGAACGGCGTCAGGGCCGCATCGCTTCGGAGCCGAGCTTGCGCTCACCGGCACCAGCACCGCGATCATCGCCGCGCCGCAGTTCGCGCAGTTCGGCGGTGCCGCCTACGAGTATCGATTCATACCGCTGCTGATGGACGGTTTCGAGTAGCTAGCGTGGTGAGCCGCAAGTACGTTGAACACGTTCCTATGGATTTATTCCTGAGCAAGGCGCGAGGAGGAGGCATAGCAAGGCTATGGCGACGACGAGCAACGCCGCATTCAGGGAGCTGGCTCGCTAGCGCGGTGAGATCAATGTGTGCGGATCACCACACCAGGGGCTTCCGGAACAGTGCACTTGGCTCCGACGGCACCGCCATGTCTAAGCTAGAAATGGGTTCGCCAACAAGGCGGGCGTCGCAGCTCTTAGCTGCGCGAAAGGGCAAGACGTCCAACGCAGCTGGTGTGCATCGTTCGGGGAATCTCTACCTTGAAGCGCAATCAAGCCCAAAGACCACAGTGCTAAGCTCGCGCAGATGAGCACGCCTGCGATCTCTTCCACCTGCGGTGTGGTCCTGGTCGAGGACGACCCCACCACGCTGCACGCGTTGGCGCAAACCGTCAGCGCGCTTGAGGGCTTCGTGCTGCTACGCGCCACCACCCGCTTCGAAGAGGGCATGCAGGCGCTGCACCTGCCCTTCGCCCTGCTGCTGGTCGATTTGGGACTGGGCGAGCACTCGGGCATCGATCTGATACGCGCCAGCCGCCAGCTGCGCCCGGACGCCAAGGTGCTGGTGATTTCCACGCTGGGCGACGAGCGCACCGTGATCTGCGCAGTGGAGGCTGGCGCCGATGGCTATGTACTAAAGGACAGCAGCGGCGCAGCCTTGGGTTCGGCGCTGCGCGCGGTGATGGACGGCGAAGCGCCGATCAGTCCCAGCGTGGCCCGCCATCTGCTGCGCCGCTTTCGCCACGTCGGGACCGAGATCCGCACCAGCGAGCAGGGACAGGACAGCCTGTCGCCGCGCGAGGCCCAGGTGCTCGAAGCCTTGGCCCAGGGACTGAGCTACAAGGAGGTCGCCGGGCGCTTCGATCTATCCATCCACACCGTCGGCGACTACGTCAAAGGCCTGTACCGCAAGCTGCGGGTAAATTCCCGCGGTGAGGCCGTCAGCGTGGCGCTGCGCGAGCGCCTGATCAGCCTCGATGACGGCGCCCGCTAGGCAGCGCACGACCGCAGCGCGATGAGTTGGCGAGCTCGCCTGCTCATCGCCCTCGCGGTGTTCTTGATCAGCCAGCTGCTGTTCTGGGGCGCACTGCTGCTCGGCGAACGATCTGTCGTTCCGGCCGGCGGGTCCTACGCCACCTCGGTGCAAATGCGGCCGCTGGCGCAGGCAGACGAGATCCCCACCATCGGCGCGGTTGAGGTGCCGCTGCACCCGGCACCGGTATATCTGTACCGGGCCCCTACCGGCACCCATCGGGCCATCTACAGCCACCGCTTTGCGGACCACGGCGAAGACCGACCGGCGGCGCTGTACCTGAGCTGGAGCCGACGAGTGTCGGAAGTGCGACTGAACGGCTCGGTGCTTACTGCGCGAGCGCCGCTGGACGTGTGGAGCGTGCTCGGCGGATTCGATCCGGTGCTCTACGATCTACCTGAGGATCTGCTGCAGCCCGACAACCTGCTGGAGTTCGAGGTTTACGGCGTCGCCAACAAGATCCTGCCGGTGTTCTTTGTCGGCGAACTGGACGCCTTGTTCAACGCCTACGCCTGGGCGCAGCTGATCAGCGTCGATCTGGTGGTGGCGGCGATCGGGGTGATGCTCTTCGTCGCCCTGGTCTGCGCGATCACGCCCTGGTCGAGGAGCGATCGACCGCGGGTCTATGCGCTGATCGTGCTGCTGATCCTATGGAGCCTGCGCAATCTGAGCTTTTTCGGCTTTGACGCCGGCATTCCGCCACCCTGGCGCCAGGTCACCCACTACCAGCTGACCTTTGCCTTTTTGCTCAGCCTGGGCTGGTTTGCCAGCGCCTGGACCGGACAAACCCGGGTCGGCTGGCGTTGGCATGTGGGCGCTTTTGCGCTGCTAGCGCTGTTGGCAATCGCCGTCGGCGGCATTGGCGGCAACGTCGAGGTGTTCCGCTGGCTGTTTCCCATCGAATCCTGGCTGAGCTTTGCCATGGTTGCCATCGCCATAGCGCAGATCTGCGACTACGCCGCGCGCGGAGGCTGGTCGCAGCGCTACGAGTCGCTGCTGTTCGTGATCTGTCTAAGCGCGGTCGGTGTCGACGCGCTGGATGATCGCTACGATCTGAGCATTCCGCTGTTTGGCGGCTGGCCGCTGACCTTCTACGCCGCGCCGGTGTGCGGCCTGCTGCTGGGTCTGGCCAGCTGCACCATTCTGGTTGGTCAAAGCCAGCGAGCGCGACGCATGTTGGAATCGCTCAACGAGCTGCTCGACTCTCGACTGCAGGCCCAGGAAGCCGCACTGGCTGAAGGTCACCGACGCGAACAGGAGGCCGCCGAGCAGCGAGCCGTGCTGGAAGAGCGGCAACGACTGATGCGCGACATGCATGACGGCCTCGGCGGTCAGCTGGTGGCGCTGTCGGCCCGGCTACGCGGCGGCCTGGGCACCCGTCAGGACGCCGCCGCCGAGGTCGAACGTGCGCTGGATGATTTGCGCCTGATCGTCACCTCGCTCGATCGCGCCGACGAGAACCTGGGCTCGGCCTTTGGCGCCTTCCGCGAGCGTCTGCAGCCGCGGCTGGCGGACCCGGAGCTGGAGTTGGAATGGCAGATCGATGAGCGGGCAGCAGCGCAGCAACTGCCGGTAGAGCGAGTGCTGAATCTGCTGCGCATCCTCTCCGAAGCCTGCGCCAACGCGCTCAAGCACGCTCAGGCCAACCACCTCAAGGTGGCCATCGAACAGCATTCCCAGACTCATCTGCGCGCGGTCGTGGCCGACAACGGCCGCGGCATGCAAGGCGACGGCAGCGCCGGCAAGGGCTTGGCCAACATGGGTTTGCGCGCGCGCAAACTCAGAGGCACGCTGGACATCCAGAGCGATAGTTCAGGGACGCGCATACAGCTCGACTTCCCGATCGACGGCCGACCAGAGGCGCGCTGATCGGCCGCCGCAGCGGCAGCCCCTTTAATCCCGGCTCCGCGCCCCCAGCTACTATGGCCGACCGGCTCTTTCCCCGCGGCTTTCCATGTCGATTTCCCGCTTGACCTGCCCTGCGCCGATTCGGCGCCGTCTACCCGTCGTCCCTCGCGATCACGATCTGCGCGATCAGGCCATCAGCAGCTTCGAAGCCCAGGACTATGTGACGGCCGTACAGCTGACGCTGCGCTATCTGTTGCTCGACGCTCCGGCGACCAATCTTGAGCATCAGCCGCTGCTGCTGGTTCAGGGCACCGCACGTGTGCACGGTCATCTGCAAGCGGGCTCGCTGGTACTTAGCGTGGTGCTGGCCGAGCTCGATGAGCAGGCGCACACCACTGCCGCGCTGCGCTACGCACTGTCCCGGCTCAGCGCCACCGGTCAGCTGTTCCAACCGCGGCTGCGTGGCAAGCTGCTGAGTCTGGAGTTCCGCGACCAGCTCAGCCTGCTGCATCCGCTCAAGCTGATCGAGGTGCTGCAGCGGATGCCGGTGGAAGCCGACAGCAACGACGCCTGGCTGGTCGACCGCTTTGCCGTGCAAACACCGGATCGCGAGGCTCTGATGCCGCTCAGCGAAGACGAGTTCGAGCAGGCCTGGACGCTGTGGAGCGAGCACTGGGAAGCGATGAACGAGCTGCTCCTGGAGTCACGCCGGCGCCGCTCGGTGCGATTCCTGGACACCCTCGGCAGCCTGGCCGCCAATCAGATCCGCTACGCGCTGCCGCTGTACGGACCGCTACGCGCCGATCTGAACGGCATGGCTGATGTTTACACCGATGCCGAGGAACATCCCGACAAGCGCGATGCCGCACTGGCCAAGTGCGTACGCCAGATGCGCAAGGTCAGCAGGGAAAAGCTCGCCAAATGTCTGGGCCACGCTCGCTACGCCATCGCCCCGCTACAGGAGGGCAGCCCGGCACTGCTGAGTTCCATGCTCGCCGGCAACCGCATGCAGGGCACCGGTGAACTGCGCGCCAGCGGTCGTTCCCTGGAAGCGGCGCTGGAACTGATCTCCGACTACTACTATCTGCTGGCTTACTACGCTTGGCCCGCCGAGGTCGAGCAGGCGCTGCGCAGCGGGCTGGATCAGGCCAGCGACAAGCCCTGGCGCGAGGCCACCGATGTGCTGTGGAATCACGCCAATAGCACCGTCCGTGCCCACGGCAATCACGCCGAGCCCAGCGCCGACGAAGCCACACCGGAGTATCGCTATGACGCCTGAATATCAGCCCTCGCCCACCGCGCTGGACGAAATTGAAGACTTGGGCGTCTTTCAGGTCTACACCGGCGCCGGCACCGGCAGCGGCTTTCTCATCGATCGCCGCCATCTGCTCACCAACTGCCACGTGGTCGCACCCTACCGCGAGGTTGCGGTGGAGATGCGCGACCGCACCCGCATCATCGGCAAGGTCCGGCGGCTCAGTCCCTATCGCGATCTGGCTATCGTTGAACTGGAGCGGCCGGTCGATGCCGAAGTGCTGGCTCTGGGCGATGGCGAGGGACTCAAGCCCAAGCAGCCGGTGCATATCCTTGGCTTTCCTGTCGGCCTGCCGCTGTCGCTGACCGAAGGGGTGATCTCGCACTCGCGGCAGCTGCTGGATGAGCAGTATTTCCTGCAAACTGACGCGGCCATCAACCCCGGTAACTCCGGGGGACCGATGCTGGATGATCAGCGCCGGATCATCGCGGTGACCACCTGCAAGCTGACCTCGGCTGATTCGGTGGGTTTCGGCATCCCGATTGCCGACGTGGCCGCGTTCATCGCCGAGTTCCGCGGCCAGGAATCGGACTTCGGCGTGCAGTGTCCGGCCTGTGCAGAACTCATCGGCGAGCCCACACGCTACTGCCCCAGCTGCGGCACCGACCTGGAGTCCAACGACGAGTTCGCCGAGTTCTTCGACGAGACCGACCCGCATCCGCTGGTGGCCTTTGTCGAAGGCGCACTAACCAAGGCCAATATCGACCCGGTGCTGGCCCGCCACGGCAGCCACAACTGGTCCTTCCACAGCGGCAGCGCGCCGATCAAGGTCTGGTGCTGCTGCTCGGAGCACCTGAACTTCTCATCGCCGCTGGCGCAGACTGGAAACACCGGACTGAACGAGCTGTTCCAGTTCCTGCTCTCGGCCGATCATGCGCCCTTCAACTTCGACCTCAGCGGCAGCACCATCAGGCTCAATCTGGTCGTGCATACCGCTGACGTATTCGCCTCGGCCGAACACCCCGAACTGGCCGCCAGGGTGACCCAGTTTGTGGCCAAGGCCAACGCCACCGACAATCTGCTGATCAACAGCTACGGCTGCCAGCCCGCCGCCGAGACCCAGCTCGATTTCCTGCATTCGCCGGCGCACCAGTAGCGTGCCGCACATCATCCTGGAACACAGCGCGAACCTGCTGGACAGCCCGGATCTGGGCACCTTGTTCGGCGATCTGCAGGCTCGCGCGGTGGCGGTGGGCGGCTTCAATCCGGCGCTGTTCAAATGCCGCCGTATCAGCAACGACTACTGCCGCAGCGGCGACGGCAATGCGCAGAACGCCTTCGTCGCGGTCCAGATTGCCATTCTCAGCGGCCGCGACCAGGCCACTATCAGCGCCCTGGGCAAGGGCCTCATTGAGGTACTGCAGCGACACTATCCACGCTCCATCGCGGAACGTCGCTGCGATGTCAGTGTCGAAGTGCGCGAGATCCCCCGCAGCCACTACTACAAGGGCAGCTGATGCAGCATCGCGCCAGCAAGGCAGAACTGGAACAGTTCTTCGCCGATGAGTTTCCCCAAGCCAATTTCGTCATCGAAGCGGTAGGCGAGCGCAAGGCGCGTTTGCGCAAGCGCATCGGCACCGCGCACCTGCGCCCCGGCGGTACCGTGTCCGGCCCGGTGCTGATGGCGTTGGCCGATGCCTCCCTGTATGTCGCCATACTCGGCGAGATCGGCCTGGTGGCGATGGCGGTCACCACCAACCTGAACATCAATTTCCTGCAAAAGCCCAGCGCCAACGCCGACTTGATCGCCGACTGCCGGCTGATCAAGGTGGGCAAGCGGCTGGCTATCGGCGAAGTCTCAATCCACTCCGAGGGAACGCCGGATCCAGTCGCCCACGCGGTCGGCACCTACGCTATTCCGCCGCGGCAGTGAGCTATCTGCCCGACCATCGACACGGCCCGCATTGCCCCCAATGCGGGCACTGGTTGGAGGACGGAGAAGCCGTGAGTCTTCCCGGCGATGGCGTTCTGACCCTGGTTGCCATTTGCACAGCCACGGCAGCATTGGCTGTCTATCACTTCGTAAACCAGCCTACTGGGGTCGTCATTGCGATTATCGGCGGCGTCTATCTTGCTGGCCGACTGATTGCCAGACCAAAGGGCCGCTGGTACTGCTTCCGCTGCAAACGCTTTCTTCCGGCGCGAGCGGTACGGAATTGAACTGACCGGCTCGATCCTCTGAGCTGTCTACTCGATCAGGAGCATGCGTGCGGGACGCCCGCGGTCCTCAAGTAGGTTTTGCGCGGCTACAGATCCGCCAGGTATTCGATCATTCGCTTCTGCATGGCGGCATCGGGCAATTCCCCGCGAGCCGCACCGAGATTGTCCATCATGTGATGGGCCTTGCTGGTGGCCGGTGTGGCGACGGTGACTGCCGGATGGGCAATCACGAATTTGAGGAAGAACTGGGCCCAGGAGTTTGCGCCAAACTCGGACGCCCAATCCGGCAGCGCCTTGCCGCGCACCCGATCCCACAGCCGGGTGCGACCGAAGGGCGCATAGACCAGCACCGCGATGCCGCGGTCGATGGCCAGGGGCAGGATGCGCTCGGCCATCTTGCGGTTGTCGATGGCGTAGTCGATGCCGATGAAATCCAGCCGCTCGCGCCGCATCAGCTTCTCCAATTCGTCGTAGAGTTGCGAACGCGTGTTGGTAATACCCAAGTGACGAATGCGGCCAGCCTGGCGCAATTCCTTGAGCAAACCGAGCTGGACCGGGATGTCGGCGACATTGTGGACCTGAACCAGATCGATCGTTGTTCTGTCGACCCGGGCGAACGAGTCCTCGATTTGCGCTTGGGCCAGTTCGGGATCGGCGCCGCTGCCGTCGCGTCCGGCGACGTTGAGCTTGGTCGCCCAGAACAGCTTCTCGGTCAAACCCAGTTCGGCTGCCAGCCGCCCTGCCACCGCTTCTGAATCCCCGTAACTGGGGGCGGTGTCGAAGACCTTGCCTCCGTGCTCTACGAGCGCTTTAAGCACAGCGCCCAGCGCCGCCACATCATCGCCGCCGGCAAGCGCGCGGAAGCTCGCCGAACTACCCAGGCCGACGACCGGCAGGCGTTCCCCTGATGAGGGCACCGCGCGAGTAATCAACGCGGATTCGGCCATTGCCGCTGGACAGCTCAGCGCTGCAACCGCGCCGGCGGCGAGCTGTAGCGATTGACGTCGAGTGATCATCAGGTTCTCCCTCCCGTCTGGGGTCATCGCTGTGAGATTAGCCGGCTACCTCTATCCAGGCCATGCCGAGCACGCCCTCACGCAAGTGGATTTTCGCGCGATCGGTCGTCGTTCCACCCCAGCGCGTCTGAAGGCCATCATAGCTGCTGGAATCCAGGCGCAGACGGCCGCTGCGCAGCCGACTGTCCGTGCTGCTAAAGCGCAGGTAGTAGACGGTCCCGGCGCGGCGCTTGTAGCGCTCCTGCAAGCTGACATCGCTGACGACTATCAGCTCAGGCGCGGCGAAGTCGAGCAGGAATGCGCAAAATCCACACAACCCCGTCCACGCGCCCATCCGAAACAGCGGCGTCGTATCGATCAATCGGTCACTGCCCAACGTGCCGATCGCGGTCGCCGCCAACAGTCCTACGCACAGCAGCGACAGCGCGATCCGCCGCGGCAGCCTCTCCAATCGACCCGGGCTGAGTCCGGTCGCGGTTCGCGGCAGCGTCGACAGTGCCGCGATGAAAGGCTGCAGCCAGGCCAGGATCTCCTCCCGGGTGCGAGCGAGCGGATAATCGCCTGCGATCCGGATCTCGAGCAGCAGTTCGCCATCACCGCCTTCCATCCAGCCCAGCGGCGCGCTGCGCATCTGCAGACGCACCGCAAAGGTCGCCAGCAGCTTGCCCAGCTGTTGCTGCTCGCGCAGCAAACGAGCGAAACAGGGGCTGTGTTCCTCGATGTAATAGCGCTGATCAAAAGCGCAGTGATCCAGCTGCAGCTCCTGCACCAGGCCGATGCGCTTGGCCAGCCGGTCCCACCAATTCTCCCTGCGCATGGCAAAGCGCGGTATGGAGGGCACATCGAAAGCCAGCAGCAGTCGTATACAGCGACCGCGGCGATCGGTCACCTCGACGTGACGATAAGCCAGCCCCTGATCATTGGCCGGCTGCCAGCTGGCGCGTGCGAATGGGCCACGGCGACCGGCCCAGACCAGGGTCCAGAGCACGACCACAAACACCGCCACCTTGAACAGGACGACCATCGCCGCTACACGCCGGAGCAATGGGACCGACGATAGCAAGCTTCCGCCCGCAGCGCCCTCTAGACCGCGCAGCAGGTGCGCACTCCGCTACCGCAGCGGGTACAGATAAACCACCGCGCGATCCTCGTCCTCCACCCCACCGGTCGCCGCGTACAGCGCCCGGGCGGCGCGGTTGGACTCTTCGGTGGCGACCCAGGCCTCTTTGCAGCCCAGGGCCTTGGCGTGATCGAGCAGACGGTCGGTCAAGCGCCGTGCGATGCCCTGACGTTGATATCGGGGCGACACGCCGACCTCGTTGATGAACAGCGACAGCGGCTTGTCCGGGTGCACGTAGGCGATGCCCGTCGCCATCCCCACAACCTCGGCAGCAATGACATCTTCCTGACGAAGATCCGTCTGAAGTAGTGGTGCAGGGAGCAAAGAGCCAGACAGTTCCATTCCTCATCGGAACCATTCGCCGGCCGCAGCATGCGGGAATGGAGAAATCCACGGCGCCGCAGACCGCTGAAGCCGGCTTGATTAACCCATGGGACGGGCCGCAGTGGAGCAGTTCCCGCCTGCGGCTTTCCTGTTATGGCTGTGTCCACATGGCACAACGACGCCCGGCCACGGTCCCGGAGTGAGTGGCAGATAAACATTCGCGGTCACTGACCAGCCGTTGCAATCGCGTTTCCCACAGATTTGCGCGGAAACGCAGGATCCTGCCGATCGGGCTGTGCCCGTCGCACGCCGTCTGGAGGGAAGATGATCATGAGACTCGCCGCCGTCATTCCACACCGGCGTTTCCGTTGGGCTGCTCCGTTAATCTACACGGGCTGTCTCGGGTTC
>JAUIFV010000262.1 GCA_030430155.1 Gammaproteobacteria bacterium | reverse complement strand
ATGTACTTCTGACCGTCGGCGTTGCGCGGCATGAAGCTCCACTTCAGACCGGTGGGGAAGCCCGCGCCGCCGCGTCCGCGCAGCGCCGAGGCCTTGACCATGTCGATCACCGCTTCGCGGCTCATCGGTTCGCTCAGCACTTTGCGCAGGGCCTGATAACCGCCCGACTTCAGGTAGCTGTCGTAGCTCCAGGGCTGATCAAAATGCAGCGTGGTCAACACCACGTTGTGGGCTTCGGGGATCGCTCCAACCGCCATGGTCAATGATTCCTCGTCAGTCCAGCGCCTTGAGAATCTCGTCCACCGATTCCGGGCTGAGGTTCTCGTGATAGTGGCCATCCACCAGCATCATCGGCGCGCGCACGCAGCCGGCCAGGCACTCCTCTTCGGCGACCAGATGGATGCGACCGTCAGCGGTGCTCTCACCCAGCTTGATGCCGAGACTGTTCTCCACGTGCTCGACCAGTTGATCGGCGCCGCGCAGCCAGCAGGAGATATTGGTGCAGATGGAGACCTTGTGCCGACCGCACTGGCCAACGTGATACATCGAGTAGAAGGTTGCGACCTCGTAGGCCCAGGTCGGCGGCAGCTCCAGATACTTGGCGACCGCGGTAATCACCCGATCGTCCAGAAAGCCGTTGTTCTGCTCCTGCACCACGCGCAGCGCGGCCAGCAGCGCCGAGCGCTTGCGATCGGGCGGAAACTTAGTCAGCCAGTGATCGATCTCCTTGCGCGTAGCGTCGCTAAGCACCACCAACGGGTCGATATCCTGGACCTTGCCGTAGTCCTGACTGTCGCGCTTGAGTATCGCGTGCGAACTCATCGGTCTATCTCTCCAAATACGATGTCCAGCGTACCGATCACCGCCACCACGTCGGGCAGCATGTGGCCGCGAACCATCTCATCCATCGCCGACAGATGGGGGAAGCCGGGCGCCCGCAGCTTGACCCGGAACGGCTTGTTGGCGCCGTCGGAGATCAGATAGGCGCCAAATTCACCCTTTGGCGCTTCCACCGCGCAATAGATTTCGCCTTCGGGCACGCAATAGCCCTCGGTGAACAGTTTGAAGTGATGAATCAAGGCCTCCATGTCGTCCTTCATCTCGGCTCGAGAGGGCGGGGAGACCTTGAAGTTCTTGGCCATCACCGGGCCGGGGTTCTCACGCAGCCAGGCGACACACTGCTTGATGATGCGGTTGGACTGGCGCATCTCCTCGACCCGCACCAGATAGCGGTCGTAGCAATCGCCCTGCGAGCCAACCGCCACGTCGAAGTCCATCTGCGGATACGCCGCATAGGGCTGATGCTTGCGCAGATCCCAGACGATACCCGAGCCACGCAGCATCGGTCCGCTCATCCCCATGCGCAGCGCCATCTCCGGCGGTACCACGCCAATACCTACCGTGCGCTGCTTCCAGATGCGGTTGTCGGTGAGCAGGGTTTCGTACTCATCAACGCGCTTGGGAAAGTCGTCGGTGAAGGCATCGAGGAAGTCGAGCATGCTGCCCTCGCGCCAGCTGTTGCGGCGCTTGAGCTCTTTGCCCTTGGCCCAGCGCCCTTCCTTGTACTGCGACATCTGCCCGGGCAGGTCACGGTATACGCCGCCGGGGCGATAGTAGGTGGCGTGCATGCGCGCGCCGGAGACCGCCTCGTAGCAGTCCATCAGCTCTTCGCGCTCGCGGAAGGCGTAGAGGAACAGCGTCATCGCCCCCAGGTCCAGCCCGTTGGTGCCAATCCACATCAAGTGATTGAGGATCCGGGTGATCTCGTCAAACATGGTGCGGATGTACTGCGCGCGCTCCGGTACCTGAACGCCCAGCAGCGTCTCGATGGCTCGCACATAGGCGTGCTCGTTGCACATCATGGAGACGTAATCGAGCCGATCCATGTAGCCAATCGACTGATTGAAGGGTTTGCTTTCGGCCAGCTTCTCGGTGCCGCGATGGAGCAGCCCGATGTGCGGATCGGCGCGCTGGATCACCTCGCCATCCAGCTCCAGCACCAGTCGCAGTACGCCGTGCGCCGCCGGATGCTGCGGGCCGAAATTCATCGTGTAGTTGCGGATCTCTGCCATCGTTAGCTCGCCGTACCTTCGCCTTCGTTGGCTGCCTGCAGATAGCGCGAGTCGTCGCGAACCACGCGCGGCACGCCCACCCTGGGTTCAATGCTGACCGGCTGATAAACCACCCGGCCGCGCTCGGGGTCGTAACTCACTTCGACGTTGCCGATCAGCGGGAAGTCCTTGCGGAAGGGGTGGCCGACAAAACCATAGTCGGTGAGGATGCGACGCAGATCCGGGTGGCCTTCGAAGACGATGCCGAACAGATCAAAAGCCTCGCGTTCGAACCAGTCCGCCGCGCCCCAGACGTCCTTCAGCGAAGGCACCACCGGCAGCTGGTCGTCGGCGGCGTAGGTGCGCAGGCGTAACCGCAGGTTGTGCTCGATTGACAGCAGATGCACGACCACCGCAAAACGCCGCGGCTGCGACTCGGCTTCAGGCCGATCTTCCCAGCGGAACCGCCCCGGACCCTCGCCCTCGACGCCGCGACTGAATCCACCGCTGCTGACCTCGTCGGTATCCCACTCATCCTGGCCATAGCCCAGATAGTCCACACCGGCCAAATCGATTAGGCATTCAAAGTGCAAGTCCGGGTCGTCGCGCAGCTTTTGGGCGACGCTCAAGTAACGGTTGCTTTCTACTTCAACGGTCACTTCGGCGAACGCCTCGGTAACGCTGAGCAGATCGTCGGCGAACTTTTCGCGCAGGCGCGCCGCCAGGGCCGCGATCGGGGCGTTGTCGCTATCGGTCATCGGCTAGCTCGCAATGCTGTTGGTGCGGCGGATCTTCTTCTGCAGCTGCAGGATCCCGTAGACCAGCGCTTCGGCGGTCGGCGGGCAGCCGGGCACATAGATGTCCACCGGGACGATGCGATCACAGCCGCGCACCACTGAATAGGAGTAGTGGTAGTAACCGCCGCCGTTGGCGCATGAGCCCATCGAAATTACCCACTTGGGGTCAGGCATCTGGTCGTAGATCTTGCGCAGCGCCGGCGCCATCTTGTTGACCAGGGTGCCGGCGACGATCATCACGTCCGACTGTCTGGGGCTGGGCCTGAACACCACCCCGTAGCGATCCAGATCCAATCGCGAGCCGCCCGCGTGCATCATCTCCACGGCACAGCAGGCCAGGCCGAAGGTAACCGGCCACATCGATCCGGTTCGCGCCCAGTTGATCAGCGTATCGGCGGAGGTGGTGATGAATCCTCGCTGCAGCAGCGGGTTGTCGCCCTGCGGGCGCAGGATGTCATCAACCAGCGCCTCGGGTTCGGGGTTCTGTAGCAGCCCGGCGATCACTCCCATTCCAGCGCCCCCTTTTTCCAAACGTAGAGAAAGACGATTTCCAACAAGCCGATGAAGCCAATGAAGGAAACCAGACCGGCGGTCGACAGGCTGTCGAGCACGGTTGCCCAGGGGAACAGGAAGGCGATCTCCAGATCAAACAGGATGAAAAGAATCGCTACCAGGTAGTAGCGGACATCAAACTTCATCCGCGCGTCTTCGAAGGCTTCGAAGCCGCACTCGTAGGGCGAGAGCTTCTCTGCATCGGGCTTTTTAGGCCCAAGCACGGTTCCCAGGGTGAGCAACACGCAGCCGATGACGCTGGCTACGCCGAGAAAAATGACGATGGATAAGTATTCGCCGAGCATATGGTCTGCGCTTGGGTTCGTTCTCTAATGGGGATTCGAAACCAGCATGTCCCCGTCAGCCGGAAGCGGGCCTATAAGAAACAAACTGCGCGAGTGCGTTTGAACGATGGTGCCAACGGACAGACTCGAACTGTCACGGCTTTCGCCACTACCACCTCAAGGTAGCGTGTCTACCAATTCCACCACGTCGGCTTTATCGTTCCAGCCTCTCTATTATTGCTCGGAAGCGTCCTCTTTGGGAGTGTCGGCCGCCGCTTCCGGCGCAGCCGCGGCAGCTTCGGCCGAGTTATCACCATCAGTTGCAGTTGCCGCAGGCTCGATCGCTTGGCTGATAGTGGCGCTACCGTCAGCCGATTCGCTGATCACCGCGGTTTCCGGCGGTGCATCGCCAGGGCCAGGTGCCATCACCGCGCCAGCCTCTTCATCACCGGCGTTGTTGACCACCCCGCTCATCACGCCGAGGTTGTCATCCGCCGGGCCGACGGGATTGAAACCCTTGGACACGTAGACCGCCATACCAAGGCTGAGCAGAAAGAACATCGTCGCCAATACCGCGGTCGAGCGGCTCAGAAAGTTTGCCGATCCGCGCGCGCCGAACACGGTAGCCGAGGCCCCGGCGCCGAAACCGGAGCCGGCGGTAGCACCCGGGCCGCGCTGCAGCAGGATGAAACCGACCATGGCGATCGATACCAGCAGATAAAGGATGTTCAGTACATTCAACAGCATTCGTAGGCTCTCATTAACCTTGGGTCGCCGCGACGATGGCGGCGAAGGCATCGCCACGTAGCGATGCGCCACCAACCAGCGCTCCGTCGATATCGGGGCAGGCCAGCAATCCGGCCGCGGACTCGGGAGTGACGCTCCCTCCGTAGAGGATGCGTACCAAGCCGGCAATT
>JAUIFV010000261.1 GCA_030430155.1 Gammaproteobacteria bacterium | reverse complement strand
GGCTGATACGGAGACTCGCGACGGCGTGTCCTTGCCATCCTACAGAGGGGACTTCGTCAACCAGCCGGCGTTCACCGCCGAGGCCCGCGAGCCCGATCCACGGCGCATGATCGAGGGGCACTCGCGTTCGTCGATGACGATGAACTTCGTGCGCGCGCTGATCGATGGCGGCTTTGCCGATTTGCATCATCCCGAGTACTGGGATCTGGACTGGGTCCGCCACTCGCCGCTGGAGGACGAATACCAACGCATGGTCGACGCCATCGGCGATGCGGTGCGCTTCATGGAGACCATTGGCGGCGCGCCCATGGGCAGTCTGAGGCGGGTGGATTTCTATACCTCGCACGAAGCGCTGTTGTTGCCCTATGAGTCATCGCTGACGCGGCAGGTCCCGCGTCAGTGGGGACATTTCAATCTGGCCACGCACTTCCCGTGGATCGGCATGCGCACTGCCGCGGTCGATGGCGCCCACGCGGAGTATTTCCGCGGCATTCGCAATCCCATTGCGGTGAAGATCGGTCCCAGCACCACGCCGGAAATGCTCAGCAAGCTGATTGATCATCTCAATCCGCAGAATGAGAGCGGCCGCCTGACCCTGATTCACCGCATGGGTGAGGGCAAGATCGAAACTGCGCTACCGCCGCTGCTCAACGCCGTGCGCAGCCGAGGTCACAACGTACTTTGGGTTTGCGATCCTATGCACGGCAATACCGAAAGCCTGGAGGGCGGGGTGAAGACCCGGCGCTTTGAGCGGATCTGCGGCGAGTTGGAGAAGGCCTTCGATCTGCATGCTGCCAACGGCACCAGACTCGGCGGCGCGCATCTGGAGCTGACCGGCGAAGACGTGACCGAGTGCCTGGGCGGCGCCCGTGATCTGACTGAGTCGGACCTGGGTCGGGCCTATCGCTCCACCGTCGATCCGCGGCTGAACTACGAGCAGTCGATCGAGCTGGCGATGCTGATTGTGCGTAAGCACGGGGCAGCTAGGGTCTAAGCTGAGCCCCGGCCGCTGCGTCCCTCGGTCGCTCGTCGGCGCAGCGCTCGACCCGATCCAGAAAACCGCGCAGGTTGATTTGCTGGCTGCGCGGAATGGATTCGTGGTGGGTTCTGAGCTCTTCAAAGCGATCAATACGGAAGCTGCGATAGTCGCCACGGAGTTCGCACCAGGCAGCCAGGGTCCAGACCTTGCCCCAATAGAACAGCCCCAGTGGCCACAGCAGCCGTTCAGTCTGGCTGCCATCCTGATCGCAATAGCGCGCCTGCAGCTTGCGCTGCTCGCGCGCCGCCGCCCGCGCGGTGGCCAGATGAGCACGGCTGCGCGCATCGTGAGTGAACGACAGCACGGCCAGCCCGTCGGCTTTGAGCTGCGGTCGCAGGCGCTGCGGCAGGACCGCGTCCACCTTGGCCAGGACCCGGTCGGCGGCCTGCGCCAGGGCGTCGTCGGCGTAGCCGCTGACCCAGGCTGCACCCAGCGCCAGCGCCTCCAACTCGTCCCTATCGAACATCAACGGTGGTACCTGAAAGCCGGCGCGCAGGCTGTAGCCCACGCCGGCGGCGCCCTCAATGGGCGTGCCCTGGGCGGCCAGATCGGCAATGTCTCGGTAGATGGTGCGCTCCGACACCCCCAGACGCTCGCCCAGCTGGCGTGCAGTGCGCACGCGGTTGCGGCCCAACTCCACCAGCAGCTGAAACAAACGGTCGGCGCGGCGCATGGCAGTGGCCTCGATGGAAGAGGCTACAATCCTGCCACACTGCTGACAAAGCCAGGTTGCTGCTACTGACCAAGAGCTGTCAGGAGTTGGCCCGCAAAACCAATGAACCTTCTACTACGGCCGCCGTGGCGCGATCTGCCCCCTACGACTCGACGTACTGTCGATTACGCCTTCATCGATCTCCAGCCCGCGGGCCGCACGGCAACAACTCTCCGTCGGCCTCGCGACGAAGCTCATCAAGATCAGGGCCAGTTTCATCCCGATTATCAACTGCGCGGCGCAGCGGCTATGCTCTGCGATCGATATTAGCAGCGAGTTCGTATGTCCAAGGCACATCTGCTGGTCGTCGATGACGAACCGGATATCCGCACCCTGGTGCAGGAGATCTTGGAAGATGAGGGCTACAAGGTGGTCAGCGCCGGTGGTGCCCAGGAGGCGCGGCAGGCCTGCCGCGCCGAGCGCCCGGATCTGGTCCTGCTCGACGTCTGGATGCCCGACACGGACGGCATCAGCCTGCTCAAGGAGTGGCAGCAGCTGGGCCTGAATATGCCGGTAGTGATGATGAGCGGCCACGGCACCATTGAAACCGCGGTGGAAGCGACCCGTCTGGGAGCGGTGGATTTCCTGGAGAAGCCGCTGTCACTGGCCAAGCTGCTGGTCACCGTGGAGCGGCATTTGGAGCTGGTGCGGATCCGGCAGGAGAACGAGGGGCTAAAGCGGCAGCGCATGGCGCCGCTGGACCCGCTCGGCAGCAGCCGGGTGATGCAGGCCCTGCGCACGCAGGCCGAGCGCGTCGCCGGTCACGATACGCCGGTGCTGATCACCGGTGAACCGGGTAGCGGCAAGTGCAATCTGGCCCGTTTTCTCCATGCGCACAGCCCGCGTAGCGCAGGTCCCTATGTGGAATTCCAGCCAGGGTCGGTGGAGAAGGAAGGCACGGCGGCTGCCCTGTTCGGCGGCGAGGATGGCGAAACGGTGCGCTATGGCCTGCTCGAACAGGCCCGTGGCGGCACCCTCTACATCGACGAGATCACCCAGTTGGAGATGGAGCAGCAGCGGCGTTTGGCCAGTGCGCTGTCGCGGTTGGCCTATACCCGCGTTGGCGGGGCCGCACCATTGGAGTTGGGTGCCCGGGTGGTAGCTGCCAGTTCGCTGCCGCTGGAGCCCGAAGTGCGCGCCGGCCGTTTGGATGAGGATCTCTACTATCAGCTCAAGGTGGTGCCGCTGAACGTGCCGACGCTGCGCGACCGGCCTGAAGACATTCCCGAACTGCTGGCCTTCTACGCCGACTGGTTCCATACCCAGGAGCGCTTGCCGTATCGACGCTTCGGCATCGCCGCGCAGAATCGGCTGCGCCAGCACAGCTGGCCGGGCAATGTTCGCGAGTTGACGAATCTGGTGCAGCGATTGTTGATCATGGGGCAGGGTGATGAGGTGGAAGGGGCCGAGGCCGAGCAGGCTCTGGGTATGAGCGTGGTGGAGCGGCCCGCACCGGGTGCGGGTTTCGCCATGGACCTGAGCGTGCCGCTGCGTGAGGCACGCGAGCAGTTCGAACGCGAGTACTTGCTGCGCCAGCTCAAGGCGGCGCAGGGCAGCGTCGGGAAGTTGGCGAAACTGGTTGGTCTAGAGCGCACCCATCTATATCGCAAGCTGCGCTCGCTGGGCGTGGAGCTGAAAGACTGAACGCTGCGGCGTCGTCCTGAAAGCAAGCCGCGCCACAGTGGGCCCGCGGAAGTCGTTGTAGAAGGTTCATGACAGGTTCCGACTGATGTCTTGACGCAGCGCAGCAAGCGCAGATACACTCCGCGCCCACGTATTAACGCGCTAATACACTAATGAAGCGACGAGCAATCGTGCCGGAGGCGGCGCCCAGCCGTGCAGTCAAAGACCTTTCCAACGCCCTGGCCGCGCTCAGCGAGGCCGCCGCAGTGGAGGCCTTTTTGCGCGATCTGTGCACGCCAGCCGAGTTGGAGGCGCTGGCTGACCGCTGGCGGGTGGTGCCGCTGCTAATCGAAGGTATCCCTTACAGGGAGATCCACGACCGTACGGCGGTCAGTGTCACCACCATAGGTCGCATCGCCCGATTCCTCCATGAGGGCTACGGCGGCTACAACGCGGCCCTGGAGAAGCTGGGCTTGGCGCCCGATCAAGACGCCGGCAACGGCGCACAAGGACGATGACTATGAAGGGCAGGGATCGCCTGCGGATCGCCATCCAGAAATCCGGACGGCTGTCGGAGGCATCAATCGAATTGCTGGCCAGGGCCGGCTTGAGTTTCAGGATGAGTCGCGACCGACTGTTCTGCTTCGGCGAAAGCCTGCCGGTGGACCTGCTGCTGGTGCGCGACGATGACATCCCGGGGCTGATCGAACAGGGCGTTTGTGAGGCCGGCGTGGTTGGGCTGAACGTGGCCCGCGAGCACGCTATCGGGGCTCGCGCCGGCGGCCAGGAGGAGGCCTACCAGGAGCTCATCGCGATGGGCTTCGGCGGCTGCCGCTTGTCCATCGCAGTGCCGCAGGAAGAGGACTGGGACGGCCCCCAGCAGCTTGACGGCAGGCGCATTGCGACCAGCTACCCGGCACTTCTGGGCGACTATCTGGAGCGCAACGCGGTTCAGGCGGAGATCGTCGTCCTCAGCGGATCGGTGGAGATCGCGCCGCGGCTGGGTACCGCCGAGGTGATCTGTGATCTGGTTTCCTCTGGAGCCACGCTGATGGCTAATCAGCTCAAGGAAGTCGCCGTAATCCTGGAAAGTCAGGCCGTGCTGATCGGCACCAAAGCGACCCTGGCCGATGAGCGGCGCGAGCTGATGGAACTGCTGTTGCGGCGTTTGGACGGTGTGCTCAAGGTGCGGCAGAGCAAGCTGCTGACCCTGAATGCGACCACCCAA
>JAUIFV010000056.1 GCA_030430155.1 Gammaproteobacteria bacterium | reverse complement strand
AAGAAGCCCAATCTGACCCCGGCGTTCCAATACGGAATCCAATATTGGCTGTAGACGCGGCCGGAAATATGGTCGATGAACAGCCAGATACCGGCCGAGAGCAGACAGATGATCAGGCCGGCGCGTTTGCCCACGTACCAGGCGCCCATCGCAACGGGCACCAGATAGAAGATCGAAGACGACATCTCGAAGCCGGTGGCCCAGTCGGCGGCGGCGACCGTGATGATCAGTGCCACTGCCAGCAACAGGATCTGCCAGCGCCGGCGCGCCGCCAGCCAGTGATCAATCCGTGGCAGCGGATTCGGTACGCTGATGCGTCGCTTCTGCGGCGGTGTCGTACTCGTCATCCGGAGTCCTAGGCCGTGCTTCCTCATCGCCAAGAATAATCCGCGCGCTGCGCTGATAGCTCCAATAGGCGTGGGCCCAGTCGATCAGCACCACCAGCCGATTGCGGAAGCCGATCAGAAAGAAGATGTGCGCAGCCAGCCAAAACCACCAGGCGAAGACGCCGGAGAAGCGGAAGCCGCGCAGATCGACCACCGCCGCCTTGCGTCCGATGGTGGCCAGATTGCCGTAGTCGCGATAGCGAAAGGGCAGGGCGGGTTTGCCCTTGAGCTTGGCGATGATGACCCGGGCCAGGTGGTTGCCCATTTGCTTGGCAGCCGGGGCAACGCCGGGCACTGGTTTGCCCTTGCACTGCACCGCCGCCAGATCGCCGGCGACATAGACCTGCGGATGCCCGGGCACGCTGAGATCGGGCTCCACCGGCACTCGTCCGGCACGATCCAGCGGCACATCCAGGCAGCGCGCCAGGGGTGAGGCGGCCACGCCGGCTGCCCAGATCACGGTGCGCGCCGCGATGCGCTCGTCGCCGACGCTGACGCCGTACTCGTCTATGGTCTTCACCGCCTTCCCGGTATGCACCTCAACACCCAGTCGAATCAGCTGCTTGCGAGCCTTTTCTGAGAGCGATTCTGGGAAGCTGCCGAGGATTCTGGGCGTCGCTTCGAGCAGCATCACCCGGGCCTGCCGGGGATCGGCACGACGAAACTCGCCGCGCAGGGTGTGGCGGGCGATCTCGGCCAGGGTACCGGCCAGTTCCACCCCGGTCGGGCCGCCGCCGACGATGGCAAAGCTCAGCCAGGCGGCGCGCTTGTCGGGATCGTCCTCGGCCTCGGCGCGTTCGAAGGCGGTAAGGATCTGACGGCGGATCCGCAGCGCATCGTCCAGGCTCTTCAGCCCCGGCGCATGCTCAGCCCAGTGGTCGTTGCCGAAGTAGGCGTGGGTGGCGCCGGTGGCCAGGATCAGGGTGTCGTAGCCGATCTTGCGCTGGTCCGACAGTTGAACCTGCTTCGCCGCAGTGTCGATGTCCACCGCTTCCCCCAGCAGCACGGTGACGTTGTCCTGCTTGCGCAGAATCTGCCGCAGCGGCGCCGCGATCGCCGGTGCGGAGAGCCCGGCAGTGGCGACCTGATAGAGCAGTGGCTGAAACAGATGATGATTGTCGCGATCGAGCAGAGTGATCCGCACCGGCGCATGGCGCAGCGCACGCGCTGCCCAAAGGCCGGCGAATCCGCCGCCGATGATGAGGATGTGGGGGTGCATGCGGGGTATTTTCGCATGGGCGGGGCCCAACGCCCAGGGCACAGGGCCCAGGGCCTAGGGCCCAGAGAGCCCGTTCCCCGGCACTTGACCTTCCGGGCCCTGTGCC
This sequence comes from Gammaproteobacteria bacterium, assembly GCA_030430155.1. Taxonomy (GTDB): domain Bacteria; phylum Pseudomonadota; class Gammaproteobacteria; order Xanthomonadales; family SZUA-5; genus SZUA-5. The sequence goes on along the minus strand of JAUIFV010000056.1, from coordinate 24,526 downwards.
CTCAAACGGCAGGGCCCAGTAAGGCCGGTTCCCGGCTCTTGACCTCCTGGGCCCTAGGCCCTGAGCCCTGGGCCCTGATTCCCTTCGGGCCTTGGATCGCCAATCTCGCCCGACGCTGCCGCCTTTGCGTCCTATTTGCGATTCCCAGCAAACTTCTCCCGAAACTTCGCAATCTTGGGCGCGACGACCAGCCGGCAGTACGGCTGCTCGCCGTTCAGCTCGTAGTACTGCTGGTGATAGTCCTCGGCAGGGTAGAAGGTGCAGCTGGGCACCACCTGGGTGACGATGGGGTCTGACCATTCGCTGCGGGCGCGCTCAATGGCGGCCTCAATGGCCTGTTTCTCCTGCGCATTGGCATAGAAGGCGATGGAGCGGTACTGCGGACCCACGTCGTGGCCTTGCCGGTCCGGGGTGGTGGGGTCGTGGATGGTGAAGAACACGTCCAGCAGCACGGCGATGTCCAGCTGGGCTGGGTCGTAGTGGACCGCAACCACCTCGGCGTGACCGGTCTGGCCGGAAGTGACCTGGCGGTAACTGGGGTTGTCGATATGTCCGCCCGCGTAGCCGGATACCGCAGCGCGGACGCCCTTTAGGTCTACGTAGACTGCTTCAAGGCACCAGAAACAGCCGCCGCCGAGCACCAGTACCGCTTCGCCGGAGGACTTGCAATCGCTTCCTTGATGAATCACTGTCATGACCCCTTCAATGTCTGCCGTCATCTTTGGTCGCTGAGTGTATGGACCGCGTCGAGGCGCTGCCCATTGCGGTCGCCTGGTCTAGTGTGGTGAACCGCACACCTTGATCTCACCGCGCTAGTGAGCCGTTCCTGAATGCGGCGTTGCTCGTCGTCACCATAGCCCTGCTATGCCTCCTCCTCGCGCCTTGCCTCAGGAATTGTCCATCGGAACTAGATTCAACGTGTGCGGTTCACCACACTAGCGAGTTTGTCAGAGCAGAGCGCGACGAGTACCTTGCCGATATGTCACTAGTGTGAGTCCCGACCATGCGTCCGATCCAGGCACTGCTGTACTTGTTATCGCTGCTTTGCGTCTGGGCGCTGTTGTCGCCGCCGGCGCTGGCGCTGGGATCGGCCGCTGACAAAGCTCGGCAGCAGGTACGGGTGCCGCCTGAAGACTACGTATCGGTCTTTGTCGATTTGCCTACCAACGTCAGCCAGCTGCGGGTCAGCTCCACTTTGGCCGCAGGCAATGTCGATCTGATGCTGCGCCGCGGCACCCCGCACCAGGGCACCACCGACGCCGAACTGGTGGCTGAATCAGAGCTGGTGGTGGCCACCTCCAGCGGCGACGAGACTCTGCTCATCGATGCGAGCACCACGCCCAAGGTCGGTCCGGGGCGTTGGTGGATAGCGGTAGTGAACAGGCGCGGTCTGTTTGTTGACGTCACTGTGGATATCGAGTTCGAAACCAGTGGTGCAGGCTATGCGGTGGGCCCAGGGATCTCCGGCACCTGGTACGAGTCGGCGCGCACCTATCAGGGGTTCTTTGTCGAAATACTCGGACCCAATGACGCCCTGGTGGTGTGGTTCACCTACGAGCCCACCGGTGCGCAGGCCTACTTGATCGGCAATGGGCGCATCGAGGGCGATCAAATCATTGTCACCGAGCTGATCCGCACCCGCGGCGGCGTCTACGGTGCTGGTTTTGATCCCAACGCCATCGTCCGCGAGGACTGGGGCGATCTGGTGTTGACCTACACCGGCTGCGATTCCGGCTTTGCCGCGTACGTGCCTTCAGTTCGCGCCACCGCGCTGGGCTGGGTCGAGGATCAGCTGGAGCTGGAGCGGCTGACCGGCGTCGAAGGTCTGAGCTGCGACCCGGACGCCAAGGCCGACGCCAGCAAGGCCCTGCGCGGCGGCATCTCCGGCGCCTGGCTGCGTCCCGAGCGATCCGGTGAGGGCTGGTTCATACAGGCCATCAACCAAAGCCAGGCCTACGTCTACTTTTTCACCTACACGCCGGATGGTGAACAAGCCTGGATCGGCAACGTGGGCAGCATCATCGGCAACACGGTGCTGGTGGAGAACGCGCTGCGTCCCACCGGCGGCCGCTTTGGCCCCGACTACGACCCGGCCACGGTTACCCTCAATCCCTGGGGCGCCTTTGCCCTGGTGTTCACCGACTGCGGCGCGGCAGTGGGTCGAGCCATAGGTCCGCCGGGCTACGGCGACAACAGTTACGAAGGCGTGACCCGGCTCACCGCGTTGGCCACCACCGACGCCTGCGGCTTTAGCTCCGACCCCTTCGCCAGCACCGGCACGGCGCTGGCTGCGGCGCAGAATTTCGTCGACGGCGACGTCAACAACCCGCGCGCGCTGAACCAGGACAACGATACCCCCAGCCAAAGTCAGAGCATTGGCAATCCGGCGCTGGTCAGCGGCTACGCCACCGCCCAGCCCACCGGACGCAACGGCGACCGCTTCGCCTCTGATTCCGACCCTATTGATGCCTATAGGCTGCAGCTGTTGACCGGGCAGACCGTGCAGCTGGTGATCAGCGACTGGAATGCCGCTACCCCGTCGGCGGTGGATCTGGATCTGTTCCTGTTCGATTCCGGCGACCCCAGCGCGCCGTTGCAGTCGGCGCTGGGCACCGATCGCAGCGAGTTCATCACCGTTGCCGCCAGCGGCACCTACGACATCGTTGTGCAGGCCGTTGCCGGCGGCAGCAATTACGTGCTGTCAGTGGCCAATGCGGCGCCTCTGTCCAGCGTCGGCGCGATGTCGCTGGAAGACGAGATCGTCTCCGACCAGTTGGTGCTGCGTTTTGCCGATGACAGCAAGGCGCCGGCTGAGGGTGCTAGCCGTTGGCATCTGCAGCCCAAGGCTGGCAGTGCAGGCGGCCCGATGCTGTTTACCTTGGGCACCAGCAAAGCACGTAGGCAGGCGTTCGCGGCGCTCGGCGTAAGCAAGCTGCGCCCTGCGCTGGGCGGTGGATATGGGCTGAGCGACGAGCAGTTGCATCGTTATCAGCTGCTGCACGCAATCAAGATGCTGCGTGGCCAACCCGGGGTTCGCTACGCTGAAGCCAACCGTATCGCGCGAGCGATGGGCGTTCCCAACGATCCCGGCTATCCGCTGCAGTGGCACTATCCGCAGATCAATCTGCCCTCGGCCTGGGATATCACCACCGGCAGCTCCCAGGTGTTGGCGGCGGTCATCGACACCGGCATCTCCGACCATCCGGATCTGGTCGGCAAGATTCGCCGTGATCTGGGCGTGGACCTGATCAGCTCGGTGTTCAGCGCCTGCGACGGCGATGGGGCCGACTTCGATGCCCGCGATCCGGGCGATGGTCAAGGCTGTGGTGAGCCCAACAACAGCAGCTTTCACGGCACCCACGTGGCCGGCACCATTGGCGCGGCGAGCAACAATGGCGAGGGCGTGGCCGGGGTCTCCTGGGGCGCCGAGTTGATGCCGGTGCGCGCATTGGGGCGCGGCGGATCGGGAACCACCTTCGATATCGCCGATGGCATCCGCTGGGCCGGCGGTGCCGGTGCCCGCGGCGCAGCACCGGCGCGCGGGGCCGACGTGATCAACCTTAGTCTGGGCGGTGCCGGGCCGTGTCCGGCGGTCTATCAGGAAGCCATTAACGACGCTCGCGGCCGCGGTGCGGTGATCGTGGTCGCTGCCGGAAACAGCAATTCCAGCGCCGAATTCACCCCGGCCAACTGCGCCGGCGTGGTCAACGTCGCTGCGTTGGACAGGGGCAATCAGCCCACCGCTTATTCCAACTGTCACCCGAGCGTGGCGGTGGCCGCACCGGGCGGTGAAACGGTGTCGGAGTTTGCCGGCTCAGATCTGTTCCCGCCGCTGAACGGCTCGGCCTGCAAGCCCTTCTCCGGCGGCACCGCCAGCGCCGAGGACGGCGTGCTCAGCACGCTGGGACCGGGCGCGGTGGAGCCGTCCAGCTTCGCCTATTACCAGGGCACTTCGATGGCTGCGCCGCACGTGGCCGGCGTGGTTGCGCTGATGAAAACCGTGCATCCGGGGCTGACCCCCGACGACTTCGACCAGCTGTTGGCGTCCGGACGGATCACCACCGATGTCAGCGGCAACGGCGCCACGACGCGCGATCCCTTTACCGGCTTCGGCCTGATCGACGCCTTCTCGGCTCTGCGCGAAGCGCAGTTGCTGGCCGGCGGCGGCAGCGTGCCGGCGGTGGTGATCGCGCAGCCTACGTCGCTGGTTTTTGGTCAGACCAGCACCGAGATGGGCTTCAATCTCAGCCGCCAGGGCGAGCCGGCCAATACCATCACCGAAATCGCCACCAGCGTGCCCTGGCTGAGCGTCAGTGGCGGCGGAGAGGACGGCTTTGGCGACTACATCGCGCGCGTCGATCGCAGTGACCTGACCCCCGCCAATTACGAGGGGTTGATCTTCGTGGTCAGCGAGGCGGCGCCCACGCAAACCATCTCGGTCACCATGCGGGTCGGGGCGACGGCAGCCACCGGCGACGCCGGCTTTCTCTACGTGCTGCTGCTCGACCCGGTCACCGGTGTGGTTCTGGCGCAGGCCGAGGCCGCCGAGCAGGATGGCGAGTATCCGTTTGTATTCAATAACCTGCGAGCCGGTAGCTATCTGGTGGTGGCCGGTAGTGACAACGACAATGACTTGAGCATCTGTGATCCGGGCGAGGTCTGCGGTCGCTATCCGGATTTCGAGAACTTCTCCGCGGTCGATCTGGGTCCGGGGGTCAACCTGCCGGCCTTCGCAGTTTCCGCCGATGCCAGCAACGTGGGCCAAAGCAGCAATGCAGCGCCGGCGGCCAGTCGGGGTTACACGGTGCAAGAGGTGTTTGCGGACTGACGCCCGGACCGCGCCATCCTGCCCGCACGCACTTGGCTTGGACCGGCGATCAGGAGCGATGCGGGCGGGACGCCCGCGGCCCGCAAGAAGGCTCCCGGCTGCGCGCCCCGGACCGTGGGCATCTTGCCCGCACACTCTTGGCTGGATCGTGTAGGCGCGTGCTCGTCCGCGACCCCGCTCGTCCGTTTACTCGGAAACTGATCCAGCGCTGCACCCGGCGCCTTCACAGCGCTGACCGAACTGGCTAACCTGCGCCCACATCATCCACGGAGCGGCACATGGCGCGCAGCCTGAATTTCATTCCACCGGAAGGCTCAGGGGATGCCCCACTGAGCTTTGTGATCGGCGCCAAGGTCGACAAGAAGGGGCTGTACGGCTACGCCAAACGCATTTACGAAAAGGACGGCAAGGTGCTCAGCAAGGGCGTGCTGCTGGCTGACGGCCGATTGCTGCCGAGCAAGGCATTGAGCTGGGTCAAGGTCGATCCGCAGGGCTCGCCGGTAGACCCGGTGACGATCACCGTCGATGGCGCCGAGGCCGAGATCAAGCCCAGCTCCTTCGACCAGGACAATACGCTGGACCCGGTACCGCTGTCGCGTCTGGCCGAGTTTCAGGTCAACGATGTCTATCCCCTGAGCGGTGAGGGCCTGGCTGACGGCCTCTATCGCACCGAGTTCAACTATCGCAAGAGCCATCAGCCCAAGGACGCGCTGCTGCTGGTCCAGCAGGGCCAGGTTTTCCTGCTGGTGGGTGCGCTGAAACGCTCGACCTTTGTTGATCTCTCAGTGGCTTATGACTTCTTCGACGCCGAGTCGGAGAGTGACGATGGGGACGACTTTGATTTTTCGATGGTTTAGCGGGGTTGGAGGGCCCAGGGCCCAGGGCTTAGGGCCCAGGACGGCAAGCGACGCTGCCGGATCGGCAGTCGCCGTGAAAATGCAGGAAGCGAACGTATGACCATGACTTTGCATCTGGAGCACGGCGCGCGCAGTGCGCGGGTGGCGCTGCACGGGTTGCCGCTGGAGCGGCCGCGGATGAAGACGGTGAACACAACGCCGGTGGGTGCGGTGAACACCTGGCGGATCATCACCGGCGTGCGCAAGGACCAGGATCTGGGCTTTGATGCGCTGCTGGAAGGCGATCCGGAGCTGGATCTGGCCAACGCAGGGGCCGAGATCGACGCCGACAGCATCACCCCGGCCTGGTATGACCCCGCCGCCGAGGAGCCGGTTCCGATTGGCGATTTCGCCGACGTCGACATCGTCTATGACGCCAACGGCGAGGAAAAGGCGCGGCGACCGCATCTGGTGCGCCGACCCAATCTGAACGAGCTGCATCCGGTCAAGCTGGGCAAGCGCATGCCGGCGATAAATGCGCTGACCGCCTTTGCCTTCAAGCAGACCCTGCAGATCGCCCATACCGACGGTCTGACCTTCGAGTTCCTGCGCGATCTGGCCAAAGATCTGGCCGACAAGGGTGAGGTGGCGCTGCTAGGTGCGGGGCCCAAGGGCAACATGCCGCTGGTGCTGCGCGAACACGGCACCGCCTATCGCGCCTTTCTCTACGGGGAGGTGGAGGAGGGCCGCTACAAGCTGCTGCTGCTGCTATCCGATCAGGAACTGAAGCTGCCGGATACGGGAGAGAAAGAATGATCGATCGCAGCAAACTCGCGATGCGCGGGCGCTACGGCATGGCCAGCAGCGGCGCGGTCAACGATCACGTGCTGATGGCGGTGGCCACCGAGTACGAGAACACGGTGATGCGCAAGATCGCCGCGGTGGCGCCCACCGATTTGGCCAGCCGCTTCGCTGGCGACGATCCGTTGCTGATCACCCACAAGTATGACGGCGAAGGGGTGCTGGTCTATTTCGAGCAGGGTCAGGAGTGCTTTGCATTCTCGGCGCCGTCCGGGCGTCTGCGGCTCGGTCTGCCGGCCCTGGATGCGGTCGCCGAGAAGCTCAATGCGGCCGGGGTGAACAAGGCGCTGCTGCGCTGCGAGCTGTATCTGGACGCGCAGGCCGCCGCCGACGGCAGCCGCCGCGCCGGGGTCAGCGAAGTGATCCGGGTCAGCTTCAATGGCTCAGATGAGGATCTGGCCCGGCTGCGCTTGGCGGTGATTGATGCGGTGATGATCGACGGCAAGGATCTGCGTCCGCAGCTCAGTGACTTCCAGCAGACCGTGGATCAGCTGCGCGAGCTGTTCGGCAGCGACCAGGCGGCCGCGGTGCACACCATCGCCGCCGAGCAGATCAGCGAGCGTGAGGTGCCGGCGGCCTTCGAACGACTGGTTACCGCCGGCGCCGAAGGCGCGGTGATCCGCCGCCTCAACCGCGCCGACACCTACAAGGTAAAGCCCATCCGCAGCGTTGATGCGCTGATCATTGGCTTTGTGGAGGGCGAATTCGAGGGCCAGTTCGGCATCTCCTCGCTGCTCACCGCGCTCACCTACGACGGCTCCGGCGAGCCCTGGATGCAGACTTTCACCCGGGTCGGCGCCGGTCTGACTGACGCCCAGCGAGTGGAACTGCTCGACCAGCTGCGCCCGCTGCAGGTCAGCGCGCCGCTGGCGATGACCGACTCCTCCGGCCGCGAGGTGCAGTTCATCAAGCCGCGACTGGTGCTGGAGATGCACGGTGAGGATCTGATCCATGTCGACGGCGGCAAGGAGCTGCGTACCCAGCTGCTGAGCTGGGATGAAGATAACGATCGCTATCAGTTCCTCGGCCTGACCGCCTGCCCGCGCTTCAGCTTCGCCCGCTTCCGACAGATCCGCGAGGACAAGGACTGGCGTGAAGGCGGCGCCCGGATCAGCCAGATCCTCGACCGCGCCGACCGACCCACCCTGGCCCCGCCCACCGAGGAAACCAAGGTCATCCGCCGCGAGGTCTACGCCAAGGGCGAAATGCTGCGCAAGCTGGTGGTGGTGCATAAAGCCGGCGACTTGAGCTATCCCTACCTGGTCTACTGGACCGATTACTCGGCCAAGCGCGCCGAACCGCTCAAGGTCAGCACCGAGCTGGCCGCGACCGAGGAGCGGGCGATGGCGCTGGCGGAGAAGCTACTAGAGAAGGGTTTGACCAAAGGCTTTGAGCGGGTTGGGGCGTGACCTGTGGCTGCTGGAAACGAGCAGCGCATCGTTGCTCAGCCAGCGGCCATTCCGTTCACATGATCCCAGACTTTGGAAATCACCACTGAGCCCTCACCAACCGCCGAGGCCACCCGCTTGACCGAGCCGGCGCGCACGTCGCCGTCCGCAAAGATGCCGGCTTTGGAGGTGGCGTAGGGGGAATCCTCACCGACATCGGCGCCGGTGAGCACGAAACCCTTGTCGTCCAGGGCGATCTGATCGCTGAGCCAGCCGGTGTTGGGCGCTGCGCCGACCATCACGAACAGCGCATTGCAGTCAATCTGCCTGGTCTGCTCGTTGTGGTTGTTGACCACCTGGACCATGGCCATTTTGTCGTCGCCATCGAGGGCGGTGGCCTGGTGACGGTAATGGATCTGAATGCGCGGATCGGCTTCCAACCGACTGCGTAGATAGTCGGACATAGACAGGGCCAGGCTGTCTCCACGGACCAGCAGATGCACACAGCGGGCGCCGCGGCTGAGGAACATCGCCGCCTGGCCGGCCGAATTGCCGCCGCCGATGATGATGGCTTCGGAATTGCGGCACAGTCGGGCCTCGATATCGGTGGCGGCGTAGTAGACCCCGTTGCCCTCGAAGTCCTGCAGTCGATCGATGGGCAGGCGCCGATACTGGACGCCGGTGGCGATGATCACCGCCCTGGCACAGATGATTTGGCCCTCGTCCAGAGTGGCGCAATAGACTCCGTCTGCGCGCTGCTGCAGACCGACCACCCGCCGCGGCATGGCGAAACGGGTGCCGAATTTCATTGCCTGCACTTCGCCGCGCCAGACCAGGTCGGCGCCGGAGATGCCGGTGGGAAAGCCCATGTAGTTCTCGATCCGACTTGAGGTGCCGGCCTGTCCGCCGATGGAGATGTCCTCGATCACCATCGCCTTCAGGCCCTCGGCACCGGCGTAGACGCCCGCCGCCACGCCGGCGGGGCCGGCGCCAACGATCAGCACATCGAGCACTTCGTCCTCGCCGATGGCCAGATCCAGACCCAGCAGTCGTGCGATCTTCAGCGGCGTGGGATCCTCGATGACCCGATCCTTGCCGAAGATCACCGCCGGGCCGTGCCTGGCCAGTTCGCAGGCCTTGATGGCCTCAGCTGATTCGGGCTGATCCAGATCAAAGGCGTCAAAGGCAATGCGGTTGCGATGGGCAAAGGCGGCGATGCGCCGTATTGCCGGACTGCGGTCGGCACCGATCAGCTTCAGCACGCTGCGCTGGTCTTCGATCATCCGCCGCCGCCGCGCCGCCATCACGGTGATGATCAGATCCGACATCTCCGGGTTCTGACTCATCAGGGTCAGCATCGCTTCGCGCGGCACTTCCAACACCTCGCAGTCGCATGCCGTGCGCATGGCGATGGCGTGGGCGCCGCCAGAGAGAAAGGTGATGTCGCCGACGAACTGGGTCGGTCCCAGGGTGTGTGGGACCGAGCGCTCGCCGGTGTACTGGTCGATCACCTCGATTTCGCCGTCAACCAGATAGGTGAAGCGATCCATCATCGTTCCCGGCTCCACGATGAGGTGACCGGCAGGGTAGTGGCGGCGTTGACCAATAAGCTCCATCGCCGCGACGTGCTCGGCGGCCAGTGGGATGCGCTGCATCTGACGCAGATCGGCCGCAAGGCTTTCCATGATCGTCTCCGCTACAGGGGCTCGCAGAGATTTACAGCAAGCGCGCTTTGCTTTTGTGAAGCCGCAGTGATGAGACGCAATGGGAATCCTGTCCTTCCGGTCTGATGCGGCGCACTCACAATGGAGGACACCGACATGTACAAGTACGTCTCATTGCTTATCGCCCTTGGCCTCTGCGGTGCGCAGGCCCAGGCCCAGGAGTACCGCCATGGTCAGGTGCAGCGCTCGGCCGATCAGCCCTGGACGACACCTTGCTGATCGTTCTGGAGCAAGGCCCCTGCCTGATGGAGTTCTGGCACAGTCGATGGCGCCGGGCCAACGACGTGCGCCGTTAGGACGAGGCCTTCAACGAGTACGGAGGCTGCCCGTACGTGTTTGACTAAGGGGCGAGGGCACAGGGCCCAGGGCCCAGGAAGTCAAGAGCAGAAAGGCAGTGCGCCGAACTCTGCTGGACCCTGGGCCCTCTTCCCTGGGCCCTCCCGAAACGCTACAACACGCCGATGAAGTCACTGCTGGACAACATCATCTGGCATTCGCTGATCGGGCATCAGCGCGACTTTGCGCAGGGCCAGGGCGGCGCACGACGCTATGCGCCGGGGTTTTCGGCCATTGCCGGCTTTGCCGATCCCGATGATCCGCAGCTGGCGGATCTGGCGCCATTCGTTTCTGCCGGCGAGCAGTTCTACTGCGAGCGCTGGTGTGCGCCGGCTCCTGACGGCTGGGCCGTGGTGCAGGAACGGCGCATGCGCAAGCTCATCTGGGAGGCGTCGATGCCGGCCGATGAGGCGCTGGACGCGAAACCGCTGGGCGTCGAGCACGCCGCTCAGGCGGTGGCTTTGGCCGAGTTGACCAAGCCAGGTCCCTTTGGCCCGCGCACCATCGAGATGGGCGAGTACTACGGCTACTTCGACGGCGATCAGCTGATCGCGATGGCCGGCGAGCGCATGCACGCCGGATCGCTGCGCGAGATCAGCGGCGTCTGCACCCATCCGACCACCTTGGCCGAGGCTACGCGCGTCGCCTGATGTTGAAGCTGCTGCGCATCGAACTGCAGCGCGGCCAGCTGCCCTTCCTTCACGTGATGAGCGACAACCAGCGCGCGCTGGCGCTGTATAGAGGGATGGGATTTAGCGATTACAGCGAGGTGGTGGTGCGAGTGGTGGAACGCTGTTGACAGAAACTACTGCAGCGGATTGATCACATTCAGGGCCGGCGCATACTTGGCGAATCCCTGGTCGAGCGTCGCCAGAGGCGCATTCACGCAAAGCGCGTAGGCGGCGATCCAGGCGTCGACGGTGCCGTCGCCAGCCAAACGGTGGGTCTCGCACAAAGCAAGGGCGCGCATCGGAGCGTCCTTAGGCGCAGTTGCCTCGAGTGGGGAAACCGCTGCCAGGAAGCTCGCCGCCAGCGACAGGGGCGCGGGCTGAAACGGGCCCAGGCGGCGTGTCGCGAGACGAACAAAGGCGATTTGAGCGGCAGCAGGGACGCGTAACTCGATCCGTTCGCTCATTTGCTGTTGCAACCAACCGCGAACGATGTCGTGTCCGCGCAGTTCTGCGCGGAACGCGACCAACAAGACGTTGGTGTCCAAAATGATCAAAACTGGTCCTGTAGCGATTGAAGGTCAGTCTTGCTGCGCTCCTGGTCAGCCTCAGCGATGAGCGCGAGCACGTCATGGTCGACACGCAATCCACTGTCGAATACCGGCAACTCTGATCCTGTGCGGCTGGCCATGCCGATACGCAGCTTCAGTGCCGATTCGATAAAGCGGGTCATGCTGACCCCTTCAATCGCAGCCGCGGCCTTCGCCTCGCGGTAGATCGCATCGTCGATTCTGAGGGTGGTCTGCATGACAGAAATCTTTCTTTTGAAAGTTCAGATCATATCAACTTTCCTATTCGCTTCGCCTCCGTGACTTATGGCCTGCAATGACCTTCCGCCCATGCCTGTGGCCCTCAGCCGGCCCTAGCATTGGTGAAATCCCCGTGATCTGGAAGCCATCATGACCAATCCCCTTGTCCTTGCCGGACTTCTTGCCGGCGGTTTGTTGCTCGTCCAGCCCGGTGTGGCCGCCGACGACAACAGCTGGGTCGAACGATCCAACGAGATCGCCTACGGCGTGCTCGAATCCCAAGCCAAGTTCGCCCCGGAGTTCTCCAGTCAGACCGGCGTGACCGGTTATGACGAGGAGATCTTCGACCTGGGTGAGAACCTCACCGAACGCCAGATTGCCAGCTCGCAGGCCGATATCGACCGGCTGCAGGAATTGTTGGCCAAGGAAAGCGATCCGCGGGTCCGTCAGGATCTGCAGATCATGATCCAATCGCAAAAGGACAACATCGAATCGACCCAGATCAATCACGACCGGGTGATGCCCTACGGCAACCTAAGCGGGTTGATCTTTGCCGGTTTCCGCGGCCAATTGGACAAACAGACTCCGCTTGAGCGTCGTCAGGCGGCGCTGGTGCGACTGAAAAAGTACACCGGCGAGGCCGAAGGCTACGAGCCGCTGGTGGAACTGGCCAAGGTGCGGCTGACCGAGCGCATGACGGTGCCGAACCTGATCGCGCCCTTCCGCGGTGAGGTGGCCAAGGACCTGGAGGATTCGCCCAAGCTGATCGCCGGCCTGGAACAGCTGTTCAAAGCCAGCGAACTGGAGGGCTGGGAGGACTCGCTGGCCCTGCTGCAGAGCCAGCTGAGCGACTACAACCAGTGGGTCGAAGCCACCATCCTGCCCAAGACCCGGGAAAGCTCGATGCTGCCGCGCGAACTCTACGAGCTGCAGCTGAAGAACTGGGGTGTGGACGCCAGCCCGGAGGAGCTGATGGCGATGGGCCAGGTGGCCTTCATGGACATCCGCAATGAAATGATGGCGCTGGCGCCGCTGGTGGCCAAGGAAAAGGGCTTCGATACCACCGACTATCGCGAGGTGCTCAAGCTGCTCAAGCAGGACCAAGTGCACGGCGATGAGCTGATGAGCAGCTACCGCGAGGTGATGGCCGAGTTGGATCGCATCATCGAACGCGAAGGCCTGGCCACCCTGCCCAACGAGCCGGCCCGGGTGCGCATGGCCACCGAGGCCGAATCGGCGCAGCAGCCGGCGGCGCATCTGTCCATCCCGCGTCTGGTCGGCAATACCGGCGAGTTCCCCGAGTTCATCGTCCCCAACATCCAGCAGAACGAAGACGGCAGCTGGCCGCACAGCGACTATGCCTTCCGCGCAATGATGTGGACCCTGTCGGCCCATGAGGCGCGCCCCGGCCACGAGATGCAGTTCACTTCCATGCTGCGCGGCGGCGTGTCCACCGCGCGGGCGCTGTTTGCCTTCAATTCGGCCAACGTCGAGGGCTGGGCGCTATACGCCGAAGCCATCACCAAGCCTTACATGCCGCTGGAGGGACAGCTCAGCTCGCTGCAGTATCGGCTGCTGCGCGCCGCCCGCATCTGGCTGGATCCGGCCATCAACCTGGGTCTGGTGACCCCGGCTGAGGCCAAGCGGGTGCTGATTGAGGAGGTGGTCGAGGACGATCACAACGCGCAGACCGAGATCGATCGCTACACCTTCCGCTCACCCGGTCAGGCCACCGCCTATTACTACGGCTACGCCAAGCTGCAGGCGCTGCGCGCGCAGACCGAGCTGAGCCTGAAGGACAAGTTCGACGACCAGGCCTTCCACGACTTCATCCTGGCCCAGGGCTTGCTGCCGCCGGACGTGCTGCAGCGCACGGTGCAGACCGAGTTCGTCGCACCGCGGATGGCTGAGAGCGTGACGCAGAACTAGCCCGGTAGGGCGATCGCGTTTGCCGGCGGCGGGTCACGGTCCCGAGCCGCGCCTGGGTGGAGAGGGACATCCAGGCGCTCAGGCTTGATCCGCCGCTGGCAACATTGCCAGACCGGTTCAGCTCCGACCCAAGCAAATCCCTGCGAGGTAGCAGATCAGCGCCAGCGCGATGCCGTTGCGGGGAATGTGAAACCAGTAGGCGACGGCAAGGGCCAGAAGCGCGCCGAGCATCACCAAGCCGATGCCAGCGAGCACCCATGAGCCGAACAACAGGTTCGGCTGTGCGACTGCGAGGTAGCCATAGACCGCACCGAACAGCAGCGCGCCCAGACTGTGGCTGGCGTTGAATCCGACCCACGCCCGCCACATGGTGGTCTGGCGCGAGATCCCCGGATGCTCAACGCGCATCGCTTCCAGCAGCTGTGGGCTGCGCGGACGCAGCTTGTTGCCAACGTAGGTGTAGAGCAGATGGGCGCTGCCCAAGATAGAGATGATCGCGGCGCTTGCCACGACTAGCATCTGTGCTGCACTCATGGCGCTTCCCCTGCGCGTGCATCCCAGGACATGACTCGCGCCACCGCGGCAGCGCAGTGCAGCGCGGTGGTGTCGAAAAGCGGCATCGGCAGGTAGTCGGGTTGGTCCAGCAGCAACGCGATCTCCGTGCAGCCCAAGATCAGCGCCTGAGCGCCGCAATCGCGCTGCAGCCGGTTGGCGATATCGACGTAGCGCTGCCGCGAGGCCTGCCGGATCTGATTCTTGACCAGCTCGTCGAAGATGATCCGGTCGATGTCGACGATCTCCGCCTCGTTCGGCAGCACGATCTGCAGCCCGAACTCCTGCTCGTAGCGGTCGCGCATGTAGCTCTCACGCATCACCGGCGCGGTCCCGAACAGAATCGCCTTTGATAGCCCCTGGGCCTTGATCGCCTCTGCGGTGGGATCAGCGATGTGCAGGAATGGCAAGCCGTGCGCCGCCACCAGCTGCGGCACGAAGCGGTGCAGGGTGTTGGAAGCGCAAAGCACCAGATCCACTCGCGCTGCAGCCAGTTTGGCCACGTGGGCGTCGACATAGTCGCTCAGCGGCTGCCACTGCTGCAGGCGCACGAAGTGCTCGATATTGCCGAAATTCATCCCGGCAATCAGCGTTTCGGCGATGTCCCAGCCGCCCAGGCGGGCGTTGGCCTGGGCATTGATCAGCCGGTAGTAGTGCCCGGTGGCGACATCGCTGGCGCCGCCAAGGATGCCGATGGTGGGTTGCACGTGCGGACGTTTCAACATGGCATGCCCACCTCGCCAAATCATCAAGCATGCCCTAGCCTGCATTATTCGTGAACCTTCTACTGCGGCTTCCGCAGGCGCGCCGTGGCGCGGCTTGCTCCCTCCAATCGACTCGACGTACTGCAAGTACGCCTTTATCGATTTCCGGTCCGCGATCCGCACCACAGCACGCCTGCGAAACCCTCGCTACGGAGGTTCACGAATAATGCAGGCCAGCGCGGCATTGGTCGTCACCTCTGGCCAATGGTTGCTGGCGGACTCTGACTCGATTGGCGTTATCACCAGCAGCTGATGCTGCTCGGAAGTCAGCATTGCATTTTCTGCCAAACGAGACCCATATGGCCAGCTACTCCTTTGAACTCAACGGCAAACCGCAATCCCTTGACTGTCCCGGCGAGATGCCCTTGCTGTGGGCGCTGCGCGACCCGCTTGGTCTGACCGGCAGCAAGTACGGCTGCGGGATTGGCATCTGCGGATTGTGCACGGTGCACCTTGATGGCACCGCCATGCGCTCCTGTGTACTGCCGGTCAGCGCCTGTGCGGGCAAGAGCGTGCGCACCATCGAGGGTCTTTCTGCCGACGGCACTCACCCGCTGCAGCAGGCCTGGCAGGCGCTGAATGTGCCGCAGTGCGGCTACTGCCAGCCGGGTCAGCTGATGCACGCCGCCAGCCTGCTGGCTGAGAATCCCAATCCCAGCGCCGAACAGATCGCTGAGCACATGGACAGCGTGCTGTGCCGCTGCGGCACCTATCCACGGATCAAGCAGGCCGTTGCGCTGGCCGCCGCACGGATGCAAGGAGAGCGCTCGTGAATGCGCGCAAGCTGGACCGACGCAGCTTTCTGCGCCTGACCTCGGTGGCCGGCAGCGGTCTGATGCTGGGTTTCGCCGTTGGCTGCGAGCGATCGGGCGGATCGTCCGCCGCGCCGCCTGCGCCAGCGCTGACCAGCCTGAGCAGCTTCGTCAGCATTGACGCCCAAGGCCGGATCCAGATCATCCACAAGAAGACCGAAATGGGCCAGGGGGTGCGCACCCTGGCGATGCTGGTGGCTGCCGAGGAGTTGGACGCGCAGCTGGATCAGATCAGCGTGATCAACCCCTCGCCCAGCGCCGAGTACAGCGACATGCAGACCGGCGGCAGCTATTCGGCGCGCTACATCTACAACGCGATGCGGCCGCATCTTGCAGCGATACGGCGCATGCTGCAGCAGGCCGCCGCGCAGCGTTGGAAGGTACCCGTCTCGGAATGCAGCACTGAGCTGGGCGAAGTAGTCAATGCGCGCGACGGGTCCAGGGTCGGTTACGGCGAGCTTGCCGAGGCCGCGGCGAAGCTGGACGTTCCGCAGGATGCGCCGCTGAAGGCGGTGGCGGATTTTCGAGTGCTCGGCCGCAGCCATGCCCATCAGCACAACCGCGAAATGGTCACCGGCGCCGCCAAGTACGGCCTCGATCAGCGCGTGGACGGCATGCTCTACGCCTGTCTGGTGCGCGCTCCGGTGGTCGGCGGTACCGTGCGCTCCTACGACGACAGCGACTGTGCTCAGGTGCCGGGCTTCGTGCGCTCGGTGCAGATCAGCGGCACCGGGATCAATACCTTCCCCGAGTACATCCGCGACGGCGTCGCGATGATCGCCAGCAACAGCTGGGCCGCGATGCAGGCTGCCGAGCGGCTGCAGGTGGACTGGGAGCTGGGCGTAAACCAGCAGTTCGCGAGCTCAGGCTACATGGATCAGCTGCGCGCGATGGCCGAGGGTGAAGGCTTGGTGTTTCGCCAGGAGGGCGAACTGCAGCTGGCCTTGGAGGATGCTGACCAAGTGCTTGAGGCCCGCTACAGCGGTCCGTTCATGGCCCATGCGCCGATGGAGCCGATGAACTGCGTTGCCGTCTGCAGCCAATCGCGCTGCGAGGTCTGGGTGCCCTGTCATGCGCAGAACCGACTGCTGGATGGG
Organism: Gammaproteobacteria bacterium; assembly: GCA_030430155.1. Lineage (GTDB taxonomy): Bacteria > Pseudomonadota > Gammaproteobacteria > Xanthomonadales > SZUA-5 > SZUA-5. The sequence continues at coordinate 7,922 of JAUIFV010000056.1, read as the reverse complement.
ATCAAGCAGCTGACCGGCCTGGACGAACAAGCCATCTTGATCCACACCTGCCTGATCGGCGGCTCCTTTGGGCGCCGGCTGCAGGTGGACTACGCGCTGGAGGCGGTGCTGGTGGCCAAAGCCATCGGCAAACCGGTGCAGCTGCTGTGGTCGCGCCAGGAGGACATGAAGTTCGGCTGCCTGCGCAGCCCCTACGTGCAGAAGATGCGCGGGGCGGTCAAGGACGGTCGCATCACCGCCTTCGGCCAGCAGATCGCCTGCTCCAGCGTGTGGCAGCTGCGCGAGCCGCAGATGCTGGTGGACGGGCTCGACTACACCGTGATCATGCCGGCGAAGATTCTTCCCTACGCGGTGCAAAATCTGCGCTTGAGCCAGGCGATTACCGCCCTGCCAGTGCCGCAGGGCTGGTGGCGGGCCTCCTATCCGACCATCCACCACACCGTGCAGGAGTGCTGGATGGACGAGCTGATTCACGCTGCCGGGGGAGATCCCTTTGAGATGCGCCTGGACCTACTCGCCGATGACGCCACGCCTTTGGATTTCGCCTGGCAGGAGGGCTGGGGAAAAGACCTGATTGATCGCAAGCGGCTGTCGCGGGTGCTGCGTGAGCTGCGCGGCAAGTGCGGCTGGGCCCGGCCCAAGGCCGCAGGCGAAGGCCGCGGACTGGCCTGCTCGATCTACTCCGATACCTACATCGCCCAGGTGGTGGAGCTGACCGTTATCGATGGCCAGCTGCAGCTGCAGCGGGTGGTCTGCGCGGTCGACTGCGGTCAGGTGCTCAACCCGGACAACGTGCTCGCGCAGATCGAGGGCGGGGTCATTTTCGGCCTCAGCGGCGCGCTCTACGGCCAGATCAGCTTCGCCAACGGGCGGGTCGAGCAGAGTAACTTCAATGACTACCGCCTGCTCACGCTGAAGCAGACCCCGTCTATCGAGGTTCATCTCCTGGATTCCGATGCCGGCGTCAGCGGCGTCGGCGAACCGGGCGCGCACCCGATCATGGCGGCCACCTGCAATGCGGTTTTCGATGCCTGCGGACAGCGCATTCGGGATCTGCCGATCGCTTCGCAGCTGGGTGTTGCGTAAGCGCAATCCGAGAGCGCCGGCATTCTGCCGGCATCTGCCGCCATGCGGAGGTATAATCAGGACACGCCGGCGCGGTGCCGGCGCTTGGCTCACTCCGCCGCGCGGCTAGTGCACTTGTAGCGTGAAGTGACCTTCACCCGCGGGAAAGTGCAGTCGGACGGGCTCTCCGTCGTCATCGCGCAAGCCGATATCGAAATGCAGCTTCCATTCGCCCCGGCCGAAGCGCGCCTTGCTCAGCTGCAGTTCGCGGGCGGGGCTGAGCTTGAACTTGACCGCGCGCTCGCCGAGCGCATTGGTGCGATAGCCGTTGAGCCAGACCCAGTTGGCGGTCCAGCCCCGGGTCTGCCACCAGCGATCGCTTTGCGCATCGGGCGGTGCCAGCTCGGAGCGATCGGCAGGCCATTCGCCCAGCTGAGCGGAGACATGCAGGTTGAGGGCTTCGTCAAGCGCGGGTGCCTCAATGCGTAGATCGACCGTGCCCCACGAGCCTTCGGGGATCTCGTAGCAAAACCAGACGAAGTGTTGATCCTGGAAGATCCGCAGGTTCAGCCCCAGGCCAAGTGGCTGTTGCTGGTGGTTGGTCGGGAAATCGGCGCAGTCACCGTCGACCAGCGGTGGCGCTGCGCCGGCATGGACTGCCGTCGCCGCCGAACACAGCAGCAGGCCGGCTACGGCGGCGATTCTGGATGTCGGATTCACCATCGGGTTCGCTCTCAAAGTCTGATGCTGGTCGATCACTGGATTGATGCGCTCATCGCCATATCGGCAAGCGCGGATAGCCATTCGCCCCGACTGCCGTCGGCGCCCATGATCAGCAAGACATTGTCGACCTCGCAAATGGCGTAGAAGCCGTAGACCGCGCGGACGCCGCCCAAAGTGCCCGAATAGTTCAGTCGGGCCGCCGGTCGGCCGTTGATGCGCAGCGCGGTGGCTTTGCCGCGGTCATCGGCACCGTTGGTGGTTCTGGCAACGAAGCGCTCAAGCAGGTTGACGGGGTCCGTGCCCATCTGCGCCGCGCTGCCGGTGAACAGCATGCCGCCGATACCGGTCTCGCCGGGTCCGTCGCTGATCGCCGACGCCGTGTTGCCAAACTGGATCGGTCCCCCGCTGGCATCGCGTTGACTCACCCAGCCGACCGGTAGTCGAATTCGCAGGCCGCTGTCCGGGTCCTGCAGCCACTGTCCAGAGGCGTCGCCGGCAACCGCTGGCGCAGCAGCCGCAGCGCCGGCGTCGGCGGCGATCGGACTGACCTCCATGCTGTCGCAGATCTCCGCCAGCCAGCGCCGCACCGGCGTTCGATCCACGCGGGGCAGCAGGCCGTGGACGCCAGCGGTGCAGCTGACGGTCACGCCGCCGCGATGCTGCCAGACCTTGTGCCGAACGAAGCCGCCAGGCAGCTCGAAGCTGATCCGGAATCCGTCCTGCACCGCTTCGGCGACGTGGACTTTGGCGGACGGGCTCAGCTGCGTGGCGTGCTCCCGCACCGCCGCCAGATCAGCGGGCAGCGTCGGCACCTGGGCCAGGGTCAGCGAGGGTCCCAGTTCGGCGCTCAGCATCAGCGCATAGTGGCGCGGATCCGGATCCTTCTCCTCCAGTCCTTCAGGCCGGCGCAGGCTGACCGCGGCGCGTTGCAGCGTGTAAGTGTGCTCTTGCAGAGCCTTGCCTACCCAGTCGATCGGGGCTGCATGTAGCGCTGCGGCATTCGATGCCAGTGCCAGGGCGGAGCAGAGCAGTGTGGACTTGTACATGTTGGTTCTCGACGAAAGTAGCGCAGTGCGCCGGAACCAAGCTAAACGGCATTGCTTGCCGATCTCCGCCAGCGTCTTGGCGGATCGACGCCGATGTCGCGTTAGGTGCTTCCGAGTAAGCGTTGTGCAGATGCCGCGAACTCCCCAACTTCACTCCTACAGATAGGTGACCCATGCTCAACTCCTCCACACTGCTGATCGCTGCGGCGCTCTGGTTCGGACCGCCGACTGACGGACACGCGCATTGCGCTCAGGCCGCCGCCAGCGTCGCGCTGTCGGTGCCCGACATCGACGGGGCGCGAGATTTCTATGCCACCGGTTTGCAGATGCAGCTGGCCAGCGAGCGCGAGTTCGCCGACCATGGCCTGCGCATGGCGCTGCTCTGTTCGGCGCAGCTGAACCTGGAGCTGCTCCAGTCCGACCAGGCCGAGCCGGACCCAACGACCTCCACGCGGCGCCATCTGCGCCACGGGCTGAGCAAGTTCGGGGTCCGCGTGGACAGTATCGAGAAGGTCAGTGAGCGCCTGCTGCAGCTGGGCGCAAGCGAGCTGGTGGCGCCCTTCGATGAGGTCGAGCTGGGTCTGCGCATCGCCGTGCTGGCCGACCCTTTCGGCAATTCGCTGCAGCTGAGCGAGGCGCTGGCCAAGCCACGCTGATTGCGCACCGTGTGGCGCTCACACTGGCCGGCATAGGCCGTGCTGGTTACCATCATCGGCCCTCCGCGATGGCCTAGCCCCCATTGTTCATGAACCTTCTACTGCGGCTTCCGCAGGCGCACTGTGGCGCGGCTTGCTCCCTCCAATCGACTCGACGTACTGCAAGTACGCCTTCATCGATTTCCGGTCCGCGATCCGCACCACAGCACACCTGCGAAACCCTCGCTACGAACGTTCATGAATAATGGGGGCTAGCGAGATGAGCGAAGCGGCCGACATCACCATGCTCCTGGGCCGCTGGGCGCAGGGCGACGAGAGCGCTCGCGACCAGGTCTTTGCGCTGGTCTATCCGCAGCTGCGCGGGATCGCCCGCCAGCGCGCTGCGGGACAGCAGCTGGGTGCGACCACGCTGGTGCATGAGGCGTATTTGAAGATGGTTGGTGGCGACGCCGACTATCGTGACCGCCAGCATTTCTTCGCCGTTGCGGCGACCGCGATGCGCCAGATCGTGCTCGATCAGCTGCGCTACTACGCCACCGCCAAGCGCCAGGGTCTGCAGGCGGAGATCACCGTGGAGGGGATGGCGGCCAGCATCGACTGGAGCTTGGAACGGGTCGCCTCATTTGAGCAGGGGCTGAAGGCGCTGGCCGAGCAGGATGCGGACGCTGTGCGCGTGTTCGAGTGCAAGTTCTTCGCCGGCTACGGCACCAAGGAAACCGCCGACGCCATGGGTCTAAGCGTACGCGCGGTCGAGCGCCACTGGACCGTTTCGCGGCGTTTTCTCGCCGCCTACGTGGATCCGGGTTAGTCCGCCGGCAGCTGCAGGCTGAAATCCCGCACCTCCTCGAGCACCCACTCGGGTCGGTCCGGTGCGGCTCGCCAGCGCTGCAGGCAGCGCGCCGCTGGGCCTGATTGATCGGCCTGCGCGTAGATGTGGGCGCAAACGGCGTTGAAGGCATCGTCGCGGTCGTCGGGGTAGGCGGCTTCGATGCGCCCCAGTCGCTCCAGCGCCAGATCCGGCCTGCCCATGCGCAGTTCGGCGAGGGCGGCGCGGCCACCCCACACGCGCTGCTTGCCGTCGTGGATGAACTGATCGACCTCGGTCTGCTTCAGCTCGGCAAGCGCCTGTTCGGCAGTTGCCAGCAGGGCAGACATGTCGTCGGCGGCGGCTTCGATGCGGGCCAAGGTGTCCAGTGAGCTGAAGATGCTCAGATGGGCCGGCGCGAACAGCTCGCGTTTGAGCGCCAAGGCTCGGCCTTCGTCATCCCGGGCCAGATCCAGCTCGCCGCGATGGAATTGGATGTAGGCCCGCGAGCTCAATACCGCCGGCAGCAGATGGCTGGGGCTGTATTCGTTGATCAGGGACAGCGCCTCGTCGATGGCGGACAAAGCCGGGTCGAACGAACCTACCGCGTCGCGGGCGTAGGCCAGATTGATCAGGATGCCGACGCGCCGACTGCGGGTTTCCGGGCTGAGTTCCGGGTCCAGATGAGGGCTCTGCAGCGCAGCGGCCAGCGCGATTGCGCCGGCGCTCCGATCGGGGTTGAGCGTGGCCGCGCTCAGCGCCATTTCGAAGCTCTCGCGGTCGTCCTCGCCGCGCAGCGCACGCATCAGAGTCCACGCGCGCAGCGCGTTCTCATAGGCGTCCTGAGTCTGGCCGCGGTAGTAGTTCAGGCGCGCCATCTGCGACGCCAGGCGTGCTTCCACTCCCGTATCCAATCCCGCTGCGGCTGCGAAGGACGCTTGCGCCCGCTGCAGCAATTCCTCAGCGCGTTCCAGCTCGGACAGGCCAATGCCCAGTTCGGCCAGGGCCAGCAGTATCTCGCCGCGGGCGGTGCTGTTTTCAGGCAGATCATCGGCACGTTCGATGGCGCGCGCAAACAGCTCCTTGGGCGTCAGCTTCTCCAGCGCGCCCTGCAGCGGGTCCACCGATGCCAGCAGGTCGATCAGAAAGCGGCTGCTGCCGCGAGCGTCGGCTTCGGCCTGCAGCGCGCGCTCGCGCTCCTGGTTCAGGCGCAGCACGGTCGCAGTGAGCTGTACGCCCAGCAGCGAAGCGACGGCCAGCGCCAGACCGACTGCCCGGCGCCGTCGCCACAGCCCCTTGCGCAATCGCTTCCAGGGGCCCGCCGGTGCGCCGACGATGCATTCGCCGGCGCGCCAGCGGCGCAGGTCGGCGGCCAGCTCCGCCACCGATGCATAGCGCTTGGCCGGATCGTCGGCGACGGCCTTGGCAAGCAGTACGGAGAGGTCGCCACACAGCCGTGCCTGCAGTCGGCGGCGCGATGTGCCCAGGGCCGTCGCCAAGTCGGACTGCTCCTGTGCAGCGAGCGCGGCCCAGGCCACCGGCAGCGGCGCTGGAGGGCTGAGTCCGTCGCCCCGCTGCTGCCGCAAGCGCCGATCCATCAGCAGCTCGGCGAGCAGCAGTGCAAGCGCATATTGATCCGCAGCCGCGTAGTCCCGCGGCGCCGGCCGAGCGTCCGTGGATTGCTCCACTGCCAGCTCGGGGGCCATGTAGTAAGGCGTGCCGGCCAGGGTCGCGGGCACGTCGCCGGCCTCGGCGAAGCCGCGGGAAATGCCGAAATCGACCAGCCGCGGGCGTCCGCTCTGGTCGATGAGGATATTGCCCGGCTTGATATCGCGATGGGCAAGAAAACGCGAATGGGCGTAGGCGACGGCGTCGGCGCAGGCCAGCCATAGATCCAGGCGCTGCTCCAGATCGGCACCATGCACGTCGATATGCCGATCCAGGGGCAGACCGTCGATCAACTCCAGGACCAGATAGGGAATCTCATTCCAGCGCCCGGCATCAATCAAGTCGACAATGCCGGGATGGTTGAGGTTGGCCACCGCTCGCGCTTCGTCGAGCAGGCGCTCGGCGTCGCGGCTTTGGCGCAGGAACTTGATCGCCACCTCGCGCTCGAAGGCGCCGTCGGCGCGGCGGCCGCGGAAGACCACCGACATTCCGCCCTCGCCGATCAGCGCCTCAAGCAGATAGGGTCCCAGCCGCTGACCGATCTGCTGCTGCCAGAAGGCGGCGTCGGCCTGGCCCAGCCAGGCCGCCGCGCCGCCGGTGCGAAACAGTTCCTCTGGCGTGCGTGCGTTGGCGTTGTCCGGCCCGATCATGGCCCGCGTCCTCAGCTCCTGGTCCTGCGCGGCATCGGCAGCTGCGATGAATGAGTGCTTCAAAGTATGCCTGCGTTTGCTTTGTTGAGGCTTGGTCAACGCGGAAACGGGCAGGATCCGCCAACTCAGCAGACCTCATACAAGTCACAGCCCGGCGCGAATGGACTCCACTTCCGGATTCTGGCCCGAGGTCAGCTTGCTTGCTTGTTCAATGCTGCGCTTAGCCAGTGTCCGTCGCTGCGCGGTCGGTTTGCCGGTGAGCATGATCTCGCTCAGCTCGGTCAGCGCGTGTGGATTGTTGAACAGGGCGGAGGCCAGCAGCGCTTCGGCGCGCTGCAGCGCCTGTTCCGGATCGCTCAGTTCCTCAATGCAGATGCGCACCGCCTGCACCTGTTCCCACCAGTAGCGCTGCAGGTCGATGCCGCGCAGCGCGTCTATCAGCGATAGCGCCTCGGTCCACTTGCCTTCCTCTTCAGCCTGGGCCAGCTGACGCGCCAGCCGCCAGCCCGCGCTGGCCTGTTCCGGCACCGGCACGGCTTGCTGCAACTCGGCCAGCTTGTCGTCGGCGCCGTTCACCAGCGCGGCCAGGGCCGGTTCGAAGTCAGCGTAGAAGGGTTGACCCCACCAGGCGATGCGACCGCGGCGATCAACCAGGAACACCCAGGGCAGACCCATGGTGCGACCGGCCTGCATCCAGTTTTCATAGACCTTGGCATCCTCGACGTAGGCGATCGGAAAGCGAATGCTGTCGGCACGGGCGTTGACCAGCTGGCGCAGTTCCAGGTCGTCGCCTTGCTCGGCGGCGGCGACGCCGATGAACTGCACGCCGGCGCCGCGATATTGATCGGACAAATCGCTCAGATGCGGCAGGCTCTTCTGGCACGGCGCGCACCAGCTGGCCATGAATTCCACCACATAGACCTGACCGGGCTGAAAGGGCGCGTTCGGTTCGGCGACCAGCCAGCTGGCGGCGTTGACCGGCGGCGCCGGTTGGCCGAGTTGCATCAACTCGATGTCGTTCTGGTAATCCAGTGGATTGGTGTAGACATCGATCTCCGCTGCGCGAGCGGCGGTCGAGGCGGTGCTCAATGCGCAGACACAGAGCACGATGGAAAGCAGGAATCGGTACATTTGGAACTCCAGAGAAATGGCGGAGTCGATAGCCTGGTGCGGCGAGTACGTGCCGTCCTTAGCGAATGCTCCAATTCAGCTATAAGTTTTCTATAACGATGAATACTGCGCTGCGCTGCCATCCCTTTACGATCTGTCCGCGCGACGGTGTACGGCGAGCCGATGCCAGCGAAGTGGT
>JAUIFV010000055.1 GCA_030430155.1 Gammaproteobacteria bacterium | reverse complement strand
CAGGCCGATAGCACCGCAAACAAGCCCCAACAGCGCTCCGAGACGCCATTTGCCCGACTTGCATCGAGCGACTGCACCCAAATTTCAACAAGCTGCTAGCGATGATTGGCTACTCGAAGTCGTCTGCAAACAGCTGCGGAACGACTAAAAGCGAGCCGAACATGCCGTTGGCCAGGTGAAAATCACAGAAGTAAGGGAACTCGCCGCTGTCGTTGATCAGCACCATGTGCTCGTTGCCGGAAGTGGCTGAGCCGATCGGACTGCCAGGGTCGATGCTGCCCACGCCGCCGCTGACTGTGCCCGCAAACAGCGGATGCATGCCGAAGTTGGGCAGGGCGCGAAAGATTACTGTGGCGCCGGCGGCGACCATGGCGCAGCGTGGCCGATAGAGGAAAGGATTGCCCGGACTGTCATTGCTGATGATCAGCGGATTGCTGCCGCGGCGGTCGTTCAGCGCGAAATCCGCCGGCGAACAGTTGTTTAGCGCGGTTGCTTGGCCTGCGGTTAGCAGGCCAAGCAACAGGGCCCAGGAGGTCAAGTGCGTGCGGGTACCCGCCCTTCTGGGCCCGGGGCCCTGTGCACTCACGCCATAAAGCCGAGATTCGGCCCGGAGAAGCGGCTCAGGTTGGGAAACACCATGTCCCTATCGGTGTCGCTGAGGCCATACCAGGTGGCCAGGGTGGCGGCGTATTGATCGACCGACTGGGTTGGGATGATCTGGCCCCAGCCGGCGTCGTCGGGACCGTCGATGGTCAGATCCGGAGGGGTGCCGTAGATGCGGCCGCCGTTGACGGCGCCGCCGACGACCAGATGATGCGAACCCCAGCCGTGGTCTGTGCCGTCGCCGTTGATGCTCAGCGTGCGGCCAAACTCCGACGCGGTAAAGGCCGTCACCTGAGGACCCAGACCCAGTTCCAAGGTCGCGTTGTAGAAGGCATTCATCGCCCCGGAAAGCTCTTCCAGGTGATCGGCGTGGTCGGCCAGTTGGGAGTCGTGGGTGTCGTAGCCGCCGGCGGCGACAAAAAACACCTGGCGAGTCATCTGCAGGGTGTTTCGGGCGGAGATCAGGCGCGCCACCATGCGCAGCTGCTGGCCCAAGTAGGTGTCGGGGAAGGTCGTGGCCAGTGGGGTGGCGGTATCCAGGGCATTGGTGATCATCGCCTGGTTGTCCATCGCCCGGGTCACCCGGCGCGCGTACTCGCGCTGCAGAGCGTGGTCGTAGCTGGCGTCACGCAGAGCCAGGAAAGCGGCGCGGCGATCGGCCTGCCAGGGCACGTCCTGGACGAAGTCGATCGCCTGTGCGCCGCTGGTGCTGACGAAATAGGGGACGATGGTCTCGCCGGACTGGAACACGTTCTCGCCGCTGACCGAGATATTCATCGACAGCTGCTGATTGACGTTGGTGGAGTAGAACAGATCGGCCAAGCGCCCACCCCAGCCGCGCCGATTGAGGGTTTCGGCCTGCGGGGTCTGCCAAAGCACGGTCTGATCGCTGTGCGAAAACAGCTGCGCGGGGACCGGCACCGTGCCCGCGTTGTATTCGGCTTTGGTGATCGGGTACAGCAGCGGCCCGGTGTTGGCGACGATAGCGGCATTCTGGGAATTGAACAGCGACTGCATTTCCGGCATCCGCGGGTGCAAACCGAAGCTGCCGCCGCCGCTGGGCGGCACCACCGGGGCAATGGGCAGCAGCTCACCTTCGGGAATCGCCAGATCGGCGCGGGCGTTGGCGTACTGGGCGTAGCCGGCGCCGGTGGGCACCATCATGTTGAAAGCGTCATTGCCGCCGTAGAGGTAAACGCAGACCAGGGCGCGGTAGTCGGTGCCGCGGAGCACCGCCGACTTGGGCCGAGCCAGGGTGGCGGCATTGGCCAGCTGCAGCTTGCCGCTCAGAGCGGTGAAGGCGGCGCTGCCGGCGGCGCACTGCAGGCTGCGCAGGAGCAGGTCGCGGCGATTGATGGTCTTTTTCATCACGGTTCTCCTATCGCTCGACGACGTATTCAGGTGAGGTCTGGATCAGCCAGATGGCGTCCTGCACCCGCCGGCGACGTTCTTCGGTGGGCAGCGTGTTGTTCGGATTGCTGTCGTTGTCGATCGTGGCGAGATGGCTGATCAGCACCTGATACATCGAGGTACTCATGGTCCGATTCATCAGCAGCAGGTCGTAGCGGTCGACCAGCACCACCGGATCCTGGGCGTAGGGCAGCTCAGGAGCCAGATCCAGCACCACGTCCTCAGGCTGCTGGCCGGGCTGGCCGCGCCAGGCCCAGTAGGTGCTGCCACCAAGTGCGTTGGAACTGCTGGCGATCTGCGGGTCGGTGGCAATCTGAAACTCCGGCGCGACCAGATCCAGGTCGGTCAGTTCGCCGGTGGGCTGGAAATCGGGCAGGAAGAAGTTGAACACCGTTGGCGAGCGCAGCGCCGCTTGGCCGAATGAGAACTCCGGGTTCCAGTAGTTGTAGCGGCCCACATCAGAATAGGCGTTGAAGGCGCGCCACAGGTGGGTCTGGCGCAGCAGCGGTTCGCGCACCTTGCCGCGATGACTGGAAGGCGGCGCCACGCTGCGCGCTTCCGGATCCATCAGTACGGCCTGCACCACCGCGCGCAGGTCGCCGCGCACGCCGCTGCCGTTGTTATCGAAAGCGGCGGCCACCCGGCCCACGTAGGCCGGGGTGGGGTTGGAGGACACCAGTCGCTGGATCAGCCGCTTGGCCAGGAATGGTCCGACGTTGGGATGTTCGAAGACGTTGTCCAGGGCGACGTTGAGGTTGTCCATGGCCAGTCCGCCGGCGGGCATAACCCCATTGGGCAGACTCACGCCAGGGTAGGCTAGCAGCTGCTTGGTGCCCTCGCTGGCGTGATAGCTCTCCCACGGTTCCATCTGCAGCAGCCAGCCAATGTCCCAGCCGGGCTCGGGGTAGGGCACTGGGCCTATGGGGCAGAACTCCCACTCCCACCACTGCCCACCCTGGTCGCGCGGGCAGTCGGCCCAGTTCCAGCCGGTGAATACGTGAGCCAGTCCGCGAATGGTGAACTGATCATAGGTGGGAATGGGCTGGCCGCCGCTGGTCTGCACCGTGCCGTCCGGGTTGAGCATGACCAGACCAACGGAGAACAGCTGCATGATCTCGCGGGCGTAGTTCTCATCCGGCCGGATGTTCAGAGCCATATCGGGCTTGCGATTCTTGAACATCGACAGGTAGTGGCCCATCAGCGGGCTCAGGGTGACCTCAAAGAGCAACTCGCGATAGTTTCCAAAGGCGTGATTGACCAGCAGGTCGTAATAGTCGGCCATGCCGAAGGGCTGGCCTTCGATGGCGCCGCTTTGATCGGAAATCACCAGTATTTCGCTCAGCGCGAAGGCCACCCGCTGGCGCAGCTGATCGTCGGCGGTGATCGCCCGATCCCACCAGGCCTCCTGGCGCGCGTTTTGATAAATCTCAAAGCCCAGCGCTTGCTGCGCCTGCAGATAGGGCAGATGCTCGGTCGCCGGCGCTTCGAACTGCTCGTTCAGCCAGGCGTTGTAGCCAATGGCGCGCAGCCGGGTGATCTCCGCTTCGGTCGCGCCGAAGGTGGCCTGGGAGAGAAAACGCGCCGCTTGGGCATCGCTGTAGGGCCCCTCCGCACGCTCTTCCAGGCCGGTATCGAAGATGTGATCGGCAGCTGCCGACAGCGGCAATGGCGCACTCATTGCGAGCGCCAACAGGATCAACCAACTGGTTTTCATCGCGTTCCCCAGGCGTTGTTTTTCACCGACTGTAGACATTCGTTGCGGCGCATGGGTGTGATGGTGGTCACGGCGAGGCTGATGGGCCGCCGGCGCTGCGACGAACGGCGCGTTTGAACGGATCAGCGCGGGGTGGCAGGGGGATTGCGCGGCTACAGGTGCGTCGCAGTACCGCTCAGCCGAGACCAGAATCCATCTGAACTAAGCTCAACTTAATTTGGGGACAGCACACTAGCCAGCACCCACAGCGGCGCCAGATCATGGCCCGGCCTGTAGGTGATGCGGGTGACCACGCCGCTGGCCAACTCAAGCAGATAGATCTCGTCATTGCCGTCGCGATCGGAGTTGAAGGCAATCTGCTTGCCATCCGGAGAGAAGCTGGGATAGCTGTCATTGCCAGTGTGATCGGCGCTCAGATTGCGCGGCTCGCTGCCGTCGCTGTTCATCAGCCAGATGTCGAAGCCGCGTTCGGGAAAACGGCGGGTCCAGGTGATCTGCTTTCCGTCTGGGGAGTAGCGTGCCGGGCCTTCGCCGCCATAGTGATGGGCAGCGATGCCGTCGTTGTTCGGATCGTTGCTCAGCCGGCGGGCATTGCTGCCGTCCCGGTCGGCCGTCCACAGCTCCCAGCTGCCGCTGAGGTTGCTGCGAAACAGCACCGACTTGCCGTCTGGTGCCAGCTGCGCCGAGGAATTGTCTGCATCGGCCGGCCCCCAGACTGATTCCGACTCGGGTTTGCGCGGATCGATGGCAATCAGCTGCTGACGGTCATCGACGCGCCTGGCGATCAGACAGAAGGTCATCTGATCAATGCAGCTGTAGCTGCCGTCGCTGCTGGCTGTATCGCTGAGCCGCTGTCGCTGGCCATCGATGCCGGCGCGAGCCGGGCGCCAACCGACGGTTTCTGCCGCGCGCTTGGTCTTGGTCAGGATCAGTAGTTCCCCGCCGGCGGCATTCCAAACCCATTCATCGGCCTGAGCGCCAGCGAGCGCAGCGCTGCGCCCTTGCTCATCCTGACGCAGGATTCGCCAGCCGTCCTCCAGCTGTGCATTCCATGCCAGCGCGTAGCGCTGCTCACCAACGCGGATGCTGGCGTCGTTCGGTTCGGCTTGCGGCGCATCCATGCGCCTATAAATCGCCGTGTGCATGGGCTTCCAATCGCCATCGGCCCAGACTCGACTGGCGGCGCTGTAGTGATACTCATCGGTCTGCTCAAACAGCGTCTCGATGCGGGTCACCTTGCCATTGCCGCCGACGTGCTCTTCGGGAACCCGAAAACCGGTTTCAGTGGCTTCCAAATGACCCTCGCTGACCGCACCGGCGCTGGTGAAATAGTGGAAGCGGATACGCTCCTTGAGCGCATCCCAGCCGTAGTAGGTGATGCCCTGGTAGCGCGGATTGGTGCCGATCACCTGGTGGTCGCTGCGCAGGAACTGACGCCCGTAGACCCATTCGTAGCACTGGATATCGCGATGGCCGTTCTCGAAACGCCCCTCCCAGCAGTGACCGGCGAGAAAGGCCAACGGCGCCAGCGGCTCGGCGGACGGGTTCGCTACTTCAGCCAGAGCGGCGCCGTAAAGGCTCAGGCCCAATCCGCAAAGCGCGAGCGGTTTCAGCAGCAATCGCGGGTGCAAGGCATTCATCGCAGTTCCTCTCAAACATGTGACTATAAAGTCACATAAATGATCCAGGTCGTCAACGGCCACTAGCCCGGGCATTTCACGAGTCTTCGTTGCCTGAGCGTTGGAGAGCCGCTGTGTTGCGGTCCCCTTCACTGGAGATCGATGAAGGTGTACTTGAGCAGTACGTCGAGTCGATCGCAAGGAGCAGATCGCACCCACAGCACGTCGAAGGCGGTCGCATTAGAAGACTCATGAAATATCCGGGCTGGACCGGGGCGATTGTCGTAGAACTGCTTCACATCCTGGTGAGCAAACTCCACAATCTTCCGGTTATTCGGACATCAAGCTGTGGTGTCCTATCGGTATCTGGCGGTGTGGGAGCGGGCGCCGGCCAAAGTGAAATGGAGCGTTTTGATGAAACTATCGATGCGATGGCTAGCTCTCGGCCTCCTGCTGGCTGGCGCCGTGCAGGCCCAGACCAGTGAAGAGGAGGAACTGGAGGCACTGCTCGCGCTGCTGGACGAAGAGACCGAGATTGCCACCCAGACCCGCTTGAATGCGGATTATGTGCCCGGCGTGGTGACCGTGTTGCGCGGCGAGGACGTGGCAGCCTTGGGCGCCCGCCACGTGCTTGATGCCCTGGCGCTGGTGCCCGGTATAGAGGCATTGCGCGATGACATAGGCAACGCCACTTTGCGCGTGCGCGGCATCGACTACTTTGAGAATTCCGGCCAGGTCAAGGTGCTGGTCAACGGGCTCAGCTACGCTCGTGAGACCGCCGGCCAGAACGGCTCGGTGATGCTGATGCCGATTGAGCTGGTTGATCGCATCGAAGTCATTCGCGGCCCGGGGTCGGAAGTCTATGGCGACTTTGCTTTCGCTGGTTTGGTCAACATCCTGACCAAGGAAGATCGCAGTCTGGCCTTCGCCCAGGGCGGCGGCGGCGGGCTGCGCAGCGCCGGTGTCAATCTCAGCCACGAGAGCGGCGAGGACTTCAGGATCAACTTGGGTCTGGCCCGGTTTGCGGCCGACGATCTGGAAGCGGCCACCACGACCAGCATAGCCGACGAAGAGCGCTATTTCGGTCACTTCAACCTGTACTACAACGATTTCAGTTTCAAGGTCTCCGCGGTCGACCGCAGCGCCATTCAGTCGGGCCGGGGCAACGTCCTGCGGCCGCGGGAAGACGAGGGATTGGCTGCCGAACTGCGCTATCGCTGGACGCTGGGCGCCGACGTGCAGATGCAAAGCTGGCTCAACTACGCCGACAACGACATGCAGAACAACAACACCCTGTTTTTCGCTGGCAGTCGGCGCGAGTTGGGCAGCAGCGCCACGTGGCGACGCGGCAAGCACCGCTTCCTGGCCCAGGCCAGCTATGGTCGGCGCGACTACGAGTCGCGCATCCTGCCGCCGCCACCGCCGCCGCCAGGCGGGCCGCCACCGCCTCCGGGGCCTCCCGCCGTGGCGCGGGAACTGACCGACCGTGATCGAACGGTCGCCTCGGCCTCGCTGCAGGATGAGATCGAGCTGGGCTCGGTCACCCTGACCCTGGGCGCCCGTTACGATTGGCTGGAAGGGATTGATCAGCGCATCACCCCACGCCTGGCCGCGGTGTGGCGCATCAATGATCAGCATGCGCTGAAGACCCAGTACACCGAAGGCTTCCGTTCAGGGACAGCCGGCGCAGAGAACTTCCGCAATCAGATCAATGATCAGCTCGATTACGAAGTGATGCGCACCGCCGAGCTGCAGTACATCTACCGCCGCCCGGAGACCTCGTTCAAGGCCACCCTATACGCCGCCGAGGTGGACGACCGGCATCAGGTTGATCCGTCATTGGGGGCGCCACCGATCTCGGTGAATTTCGGCACCGTGGATTCGCACGGCATCGAGCTGGAATGGTGGCGGCAATTCGGAACACGCTGGCGCGCGCTGGCCAATGTCAGCTTCCAGGACACGGATGCGCAGGGCAACCTGACCACCATTGATGGTCCCAGCTTCGCGCAGGCCGAGTGGTTGGCCAATCTGGGATTGATCGCTACGCCCACCGAGCAATGGACATTCGGCGCCCATCTCAATCGCGTCGGCGAACGCACGATCCTGGACGGCGAGAAGCTCGGCGGCTATACCGAACTCAATCTCAACGCCAGCTACCGACCCAGCTGGGCCGAAGGATTGGAGTTTCGCGGTACCGCGCGCAACGCCCTCGACAGCGATGTCACCTACGTCTTCTTCCTGCCTCCGGGCAACGTGCGCCAACTCGCTTACGACGAGCGCCGGCTGTCGCTGGAGGTGATCTGGGGCTGGTAGCTGCGCGGCTAACGCCCGTTTGGAACCGGGCCGGTGGACGCTCGGACGATCAATTCGTGCGCAACGATCTCGGGTTCGGGGTTGTCGCGAAGCGCACTAGGCTCTTCGATCAGCTTGCAGATGCGTTGCACGCTGCGCATGCCGATTCGCTCTGCGGGTTGTCGAATGGTGGTCAGCGGAGGCTGCATCACCGCTGCATAGCGGGTGTCGTCGAAGCCGACCAGCGACATATCCTCCGGGATCCTCAGCCCCTGCTCGGCGATGGCAGATGCCGCGCCTATGGCCATTTCGTCGTTGGCGCAAAAGATTGCGGTCGGGCGGGGATCAACCGCCAGCAGTCGTTTCGCGGCGGCAGCGGCGCCGGCGACACTGAGGTCACCCGCGACGACCGTCGCTGCGGACACCCTCTTGCCGGCCGCTTCCAGGGCGGCCCTGTAGCCGCGCTCTCGATCGGCAGTCAGCATTGAACCACCGACGCCGGCGACGAAGGCAATGCGACGATGGCCAAGGTCGATCAGGTGTTCGGTGGCCTGGCGGGCAGCGAGAACATTGTCGATCTGAACGCTCGGGTAGCGCTTCAGCTCTGGCGCTATGGCCTCGCAGCCGATCACGATGGGGATTGCACGACGCCGGCGAGAGCTCAGGATCTCGGTTGCGAAGGGCGATGCGGTGCCGAACAGTATGATGCCGTCGGCCTGACGCGAAATCAGCAGCGTTTCGACTTCATTGGCGCTTAGCGAGTTGTGTTGCGTATCGCTGATTACGATGCCATAACCGCGGCGACCTGCTTCGGCGTGTACGCCGCGCATTACGTCGGTGAAGAAAGGGTCTCCCACCGACGGCAGCACCACCAGGAGCATAAAGGTACGCCCACGGCGAAAGTCGCGGGCCAGGGAGTTCGGCGTGTAGTTGAGCTCGTCAATCGCCGCCAACACCCGCTCGCGAGTGCCATCGCTGAGCGTTCCTGAGTTATTGATGCAGCGCGATACCGATGCGGTGGAGACACCGGCTACCCGGGCCACATCGCGTATGGATGCGGCGCTTGAGGCGCGCGATCGGGTGCGCTTCCTGGTCTTCTCGCCGTTGGGACCCTTAAGCGCCATCGTGACTAGCCCGTATATTTCATGAGTGTTCGTAGCGAGAGCGCTGGAGTGCCGTTGTGGTGCGGTCCGCGCACTGAAGATCGATGAAGGCGTACTTGAACAGTACGTCGAGTCGATCGTAGGGAGCCGATCGCGCTACAGCAGCTCTCCGACAGTCGCAGTAGAAGACCCATGAAATATGCGGGCGAGATCCCGCCCGCCGCTAACACACGTCGCGGTAGCCTAGCGCATCGCAACGCGGCTCGCGTGCATCGTTCAGGGAGTCCCTGGCCTGTTGCGACCGAACTCGGTAGCGTTGGCATACCTGCTGCCGATCGCGCCCACTATGAAAATCGCCCTTCGCTTGCTCGCTGCGCTGCTGGTCCTGGTGCTCGCCGTTGCTGCACTGCTTTGGTTCTTGTTTGACGGCGAGCAGGTCCGGCCACAGCTGGAAAATCAGCTCAGCTCAGTGCTGGGACGGCCGGTCAGCATTGCCGAGCTTGAGCTCTCCTTGACCCAGGGCCAGCTGGTGGCGCGTGAGATCGTCATCGCCGATGACCCCGAATTCAGCGAGCAGCCTTTCGTGCAGGCGGCCGAACTGTCGTTGAGCGTGGCCTGGTGGCCGCTGGTCAGCCAACAGCAGCTGCGTATCCGTTCCTTGCGACTGCATCAGCCGCACATCGCGCTGCGTCAAAACGCTGCTGCAGACTGGAACTTCGCCAGTCTGGGATTGGCGGCGCCGGGGCCAGCGCAACCGGTCGATGCAGCGTCAGCCGATTTCGCGCTCCGAGTCGATGAGCTGCGCATCGAGCAGGGCCAGGTCGCGGTGACCTTGAGCGATGGTCGTGAGCGCAGCTACGAGCAGGTGCTGATGCAGGCGAACGACGTCGCCGCCGAACTGGCTTTCCCAGTTCTGATCAAAGCGCAATCGCCCGGCGGCGGCAGCGTCTCCATCGACGGCAAGCTGGGTCCATGGCGCACCGGCAATGCCGTGCTGACGCCACTGCGCGCCGAACTCAACCTGCTGCGCTTCGATCTGGCCGGCAGCGGCCTGGTCGGCGCCGAGGCGGGGGTGGCTGGACTGTTGGATTTTGCAGGCCGTATCGATTCGGATCAGGGTCAGCTGCAGATGGAGGGCCGCTTGCAGGCGCAGGGTCTGCAGCTGATGCCTAGCGCCGAGCCGCTGACCGTGCCGATGGTCGTGGACTACCAGGCCAGCTACGACCTCAATCGGCGTCGCGGCCAGCTCAGCAAGGGGTCGCTGGGTACCGGTGCCAGCGGCATCGCCCTGGCGGGTGACTTCGTACAGACCGACGCCGGCCTTGCCCTTGATTTGCGCGCCAACGCCAACGATCTGGCGGTTGACGACGTGCAGGCTTTGCTGCCCGCCTTTGGTATCGCTTTGCCCGAGCAGGCGCAACTCGCCGGCGGCACGCTGGGCGTGGCGATGCAGATGAAGGGCACTCTGGACCGCTTGGAAGTGGCTGGACCGGTGCAGCTCAGCGAAACCACCATGGTTGGTTTCAGTCTGGGCGATGCACTCAGCGCGGCGCTGTCCATCGTCGGCGTGCGCGCGCCAGGGGAAACCCGCATCGAGCGCGCCGATCTGATCCTGCGCAGCAATCCGTCCGGGATGCGGATTGGCGATCTGAATGCCCGCATCGCCGCGCTGGGCGACATCCGCGGCGAGGGCAGGGTGGCCGCCGATGGCGCGCTGGATATGCAGCTGCAGCTGAAGCTGGACGAGGAACTGACCCAGTCCGGCGGACTGCTCGGCAGCAGCGGCGCCCGGGTGATGGGATTCGCTTCGCGCAGCGGGGTGGGGATCAAGGTCGGCGGCAGCCTGGATCAGCCCAGCTTCGTTCCTGATCAATCGACGGTGGCCAACGCGGTGGTTTCCGGCCTGTTGGGCTCGCGGCGAGAGGCTGATGCACCGGAAAGCGAACCGGAGGAGGTGGTTGGCTCGCTGTTTGAGGCGATACGCGGCAAGGAGAAGCGCGACTAGCCCGGATCGTTCATGACCAGTGGGCTGTAACGGCGCACTTGATGGGGTCCAACGTTGGGATTGCGATCCGCCGACGCATAGTCAACGCAGCCTCGCCGTCACCCCGGCGAACGCCGGGGTCCAGTGACTTTGCGGCGTGCTTGCTTTGCACCGGGACAGCGGCGAGGTCGGGTAGCGTTGTTATAGCCAGCTCTGTATCGCGCCAACTGCAAGTCGCTGGATCCCGGCTCAAGGCCGGGATGACGACTCGTGACGATTCGGCGAGTGCGGTTGGTTTGCGGCGGACTTCGATGGCGCTGGGTTCCGGTGCGAATCCGGGACGACGGAACGACGGCGGACGGGCAAGGGTTTACGGACGGTGACTGGGCACAGGGTGGTTTGGCAAGTCCCTCATTATCTCCAGTTGTTTGTGAGAACCAGCCGCTAACTCCTCGATTAAAAAGAGCTTGTCCCGAGGCATCTTGGGCGATCCGGGAATGCCCCGACGAGGGCTGCAGAGCAATGCATTGGGACTGTCATCAAGGACTGCTATTCTCGCTCGCTTGATCCCGCTTTAGAGAGCCTCCATGCGCCGCCTGATCGCCCTTGCTTCCCTGTTGTTGCTGCCCCAGCTGGCTGCGGCACAAGCCGTATTCATCAATGAGATCCACTACGACAACGCCGGCACCGACAGCGGCGAGTTCTTCGAGATCGCCGGCCCGCCCGGTACCGATCTCACCGGTTGGACGGTGGAGCTGGTCAACGGATCCAACGGCATGGTCTACAACACTATCGCGCTGAGCGGCATCTTGCCCACCAGCTGCGTGGGCCTGGGCGTGCAGGCGACGACGCTGCCCACCAACGGGCTGCAGAATGGGGCCCCGGATGGACTGGCGCTGATCGACAACGGCACCCTGGTGCAGTTCATCAGCTACGAAGGCAGCTTCACCGCTACCTCAGGCGCGGCCAGCGGCATGATGAGCGTCGACATCGGCGTCGCCGAGGGCAGCGGTACCGCGATCGGCGACTCGCTGCAGCTGGGCGGTACTGGCGCGGATTACGGCGATTTCACTTGGAACCCGGAAGCGGCCGAAACCCCCGACGCCTGCAACAACGGCCAAATGGGCCTGGCACCGACCCCGCCGTTCATCAATGAAATCCACTACGACAACACTGGCGGCGACGTCAACGAATTCGTCGAGATTGCCGGCCTGCCCGGCACCGATCTGACCGGTTGGTCGCTGGTCCTCTACAACGGTTCCAACGGGCTGGTCTACAACACGGTAGCGCTGATGGGCACGCTGCCGACCAGCTGCACCGGTCTGGGCGCAAGCGCTTTCTTCATTGCCGGCATTCAGAACGGCGCGCCAGACGGGATCGCGCTGGTCGACGATATGGGCGCGGTGGTGCAATTCCTCAGCTATGAGGGCAGCTTCACCGCGGTCGATGGTCCGGCGATGGGCGTGATGAGCGACGACATCGGCGTTTCCGAGCCCGGCAGCACCCCGATCGGCCAATCGCTGCAGCTCATTGGCACCGGCAGTCAGTACAGCGACTTCACCTGGACGGGCCCGATCGGTGAGACCCCGAACGCCTGCAACACCGGGCAGATGGGCGGTGCCGGCGGTTCCCCGGTGCTCAATATTGACGACGTCAGCATGGCAGAGGGCAATGCCGGCGGTACGGCCTTTAACTTCACGGTGAGCCTGACCGCCGCGGCAGCAACTGACGTCACTTTCGACTTCGCCACCATGGACGGAACGGCCGCGGGCCTGGGCGTCGATTACACGACCTCCAGCGGTGTCGGCCAGATCATCCCGATGGGCAGCACCAGCGTGATGCTCGTCATCAACGTGGTCGGCGACACCATGGTGGAGCCGGACGAAAACTTCTTCGTCAACATCAGCAATGTGATGGGCGCAACCGCCGGCGACGTGCAGGGCGAAGGCACCATCGTCAACGACGATTTCGTGATCACCCCGATTCACGATATCCAGGGCAACGGCGACGTGTCGCCGCTGAACGGCAACATGGTGGTGACCCGCGGCATCGTCACCGGCATCAAGGGCAACGGCTACTTCATCCAGGAGCCGGATGCCAGCATCGACGCCGATCCGCTGACCTCCGAAGGCATCTTCGTGTTCACCCCGGGCGGCAATATGGTCGCGGTCGGTGACGACGTGCAGGTGCAGGGCACGGTGTTCGAATTCAGCCCCGGCTCGGATCCCTTCCAGCCGCCGCTGACCGAGCTCACTTTTGCCACCACCATGGTGCTGTCCAGCGGCAACCCGCTGCCGGCGCCGATTGCGCTGAGCACCACCTTCCCCGATCCGGCCGGCGCCTTTGACCAGCTGGAGCGGCTTGAAGGCATGCGCGTGTCGGTGGCCTCGCTGACGGTCAACGCCGGCACCGGCGGATTCGTCGATGAGGACGATGCCATTGGCGGCAACAACGGTGTCTTCCACGGCGTGGTGACCGGCGTTGCGCGGTCCATCCGCGAGTCCGGCATTGAGCCGCCCGATCCGGCCCCGGCCGGCACCATCCCGCCGATCCCGCGCTGGGATGGCAACCCGGAACTGCTCGCCGTGGACAGCGACGGCCTCAGCGGCCAGCCGCAGCTCACCGTGACCATCGGTCAGACCGTGAGCAACCTGGTCGGTCCGCTCGACTACGGCTTCCGCCGCTACACCATTCTGCCCGACCCGAGCAGCACAGCGGCCATCGCCGGTCCCAACACCAGCGTTGGGGTCAGTGCGCCGCTGGCGACCGAATTCACCATCGCCTCCTACAACGTGCAGCGCTTGTTCGACGACGTCGACGATCCAATGATCAGCGAACCGGTGCTGACCCCGATCGCCTACGCCAACCGCCTGGCCAAGACCTCGCTGGGTATCCGCAACGAGATGCAGATGCCCGACATCATCGGCTTCCAGGAGGTCGAGAGCCTGACCGTGCTGCAGGATCTGGCTGCGCAGATCAGCACCGATGCGATTGCCGCGATGCAGCCCGATCCGCTCTACGTGGCCTATCTGATCGAGGGCAACGATTTCGGCGGCATTGACGTCGGCTTCCTGGTCAAGACCGCTCAAACTGCCACCATGCAGCCGCGTGTGGCGGTCAATGCGGTCACCCAGGAGCTGGCCAACTCGATGTTGACCAATCCGGACATGTCCATGGTGCTGCTTAACGACCGTCCGCCGCTGATGCTCGACGCGGTGGTCAACAATGACACCGGCCAAAGCTACCCGGTGACGGTGATCGTCAATCACCTGCGCTCGCTGAGCAACGCCACCAGCACCGATCCGGAACCCGGTGGCTGGACCAACGAGGGTGAGCGGGTGCGCGCCAAGCGTCAGGCCCAGGCCGAGGATCTGGCCAACTTTGTGCAGACCCGTCAGACCAACGACCCGACCGAGAACATCGTGCTGATTGGTGACTTCAACGCCTTCGAGTTCAACGACGGTCTGGGCGACTCGATGAACACCATCGCCGGTACCCCGACCCCGGACGATCAGACCGCGGTGCTGGGTGACGGCGCCGATCTGGTCAATCCCGATCTGGACAATCTGTTCGACACCGTGCCGGCCGACGAGCAGTACTCGTTCACCTTCGGTGGCGTCGCCCAGTCGCTGGATCACGCCCTGGTCAACGCCGCCGTGGCGGCCAGCAGCACGGCGCCGCGGATTGAGCACGCGCGCATCAATGCCGGCTACCCGGAAACCGACCGCAATGATCCGATGACCGCGCGGCGGCTGTCCGATCACGATCCGCTGGTGGTCTACATCAGCCCGAACGGCTTCCAGCCTATCGATCTGTCCATCGACAAGCAGGCCAACGACGATCCGGTGGTTGCCGGCGCGCAGACCAGCTATGCGATCACAGTGGCCAACGCCGGTCCGCAGCCGGCGCTGAACGCGGCCTGGACCGATACCCTGCCGGCAGGCACCAGCTTCGTCTCGCTGAGCAGCGTCGCCGGCTGGACCTGCACTACGCCGGCGGTGGGCGCCGGTGGCACGGTGGATTGCAGCAACGCCAGCTTCGCGGTCGGCAGCGCCGTGTTCACCTTGACCGTGGCGGTGGACGCCAGCGTCGCGGCGGGGACCATGATCGACAACAGCGCCAGCGCCAGCAGCGATTCGCCGGATTCCAATCCGATGAATAACTCTTCCACGGCGCAGTTCACCGTTGCGGTGGAGGCCGATCTGGCGATGGCGATCACCGATATGCCGGACCCGGTCACCGCCGGCACCAACGTCACCTATGTAGCGACGGTGACCAACGGTGGACTGTCCGACGCCACCGACGTGGGCTTCAGCCTGCCGCTGGATCCGGGTACTTCATTTGCTTCGGTGACCCCCAGCGCCGGCGGTGCCTGCAACGCGGCCAGCCCGGTGGTTTGCACCTGGGCCGGAATCACCGTGCCAGGCGGCATGCACTCGGCGACCGTGGTGGCGGCAGTCAATCCGGCCACCACTGGGGTAATCAGCGCCACGGCGACGGCGACCTCGGTGTCCACCGATCCCAACGCCGCCAACGATGCCGCCACCGCGATGACCGCGGTCGGTACCGCTGCGGATCTGTCCCTGGTCAAGACCGCTAGCGCGCCGAGCCCGCTGCTGCTGGGTGACAACATCACCTACACCCTGAGCGCGAGCAATGCCGGTCCGTCGGACGTGACCGACGCAGTGGTGGTCGACACCCTGCCGGCCAACGTCAGCTACGTTTCCAACACCTGCGGCGCCAGCTTCGCGGCACCGACGCTGACCTGGAACCTGGGCGCGCTGGCTGTGGGCGGCAACGCCAGCTGCGACATCGTGGTCACCGTGACCGATGTGGGTGCGATCAACAACACCGCGACGATCAGCAGCAGCGCGGCCGACTCCACCCCCGGCAACAACGCCAGCACTTCGTCGTTGGTTGGTGCCTTCCTGGCCGATCTGTCGATCAGCATTGCCAGCAACGCACCCAACAACCTGGGTGTGGGCCAGCAGTACAGCTACCTGGTGGTCGGTACCAACAATGGCCCGACTGCGGCGGATACGACGACCTTTACCCTGACCCTGTCAGGCAAGCTGAGCTTCGTTTCCAGCAGCTGCGGCGCCGTGTTGGCGGGTGACACGCTGACTTGGTCCATTCCCGATTTGGCGGCCAATGGGAGCTTCGCCTGTACGATTGACGTCGCGGTCGTTGCCCCGGGCGACATCATCGTTGACGGCACCATTGCGTCGACCACGCCCGATCCCAACCTGGTCAACAACAGCACCCAGAACGTGGTCGGCTTCATCGCCGTCGCGGTGCCGGCGCTGGGTCAGCTGGGACTGCTGCTGGTGGCGTTGCTGCTCGCCGGTGCCGGCCTGCTGGCGATCCGGCGCGACTGATCGATATCGCTGCCGGCGTCCGTAAGGCGCCGGCAGCAGCGCTGCGGTTCGATGCGGTCGGACCGACGGATGTCGTTTGAGTCCTGATTTCGCGTATTCCCGGTATAGACGCCGGGAGTTTGCGCAATGACCCGTTTCAATCCTGCTTTACCGGCCGTGCTCGCGGCTTGCTGTTTATTGGTGCAAGGCTCGGTACTGGCCGCCGATCTCATCCTGGCCGACCAGTTCGAGCCCAGCTGTGGGGTACTGGCCTTCACTGAGGACTTTCCCAGTGACGGCCCGAACTGGCCGGCGCCCTGGCAGGAGCTGGCCAACAGCGCCGCGGTGGCCGATGTCAGCGGCGGCATGGGGCGAATGCAGCCGCAGGTCAGCGGCTATTCCCTGGGTCGGCTCTACGCCGACGTAGCCACGCGCGATGTGGAAGTGCGCTTTGTGATGGTGCTGGAGGACGCAACCGCGCAGGGGGTTGGCTTCTATGTACGCCAAAACGGCGGTCATCTGAATCAGACCTTTCCCACCGGCGAGGGCTACGCGGTGTTCGTTGAGGGCAGCTTTCGCGGCATGCCCGGCGTCGGCGTGTGGCGCGAGGAGGACGGTCACGAGATCCAGATTGCCCATTCCGGCGCTGCCGCGCCGGCGCCCACCTCCGGTGTGCCGTTCCGGGTGCGTTTTCGCGTTCATCAGCTCAACGCCACTCAGACCCTGCTGCAGGCCAAGATCTGGCCCGACGCGGCCGCGGAACCGGTCGCCTGGCAGGTCAGCGCGGTCAACAATCAACCCAGTCTGCAGGGCGCGACCGGCGGCATCGCGGTGGATTCCTGGAATTCGGCCACCGCCGGTAGCTTGAGCGCGCACACCCTGATCGACCAGATCGAAATCGAGCCGCTGTGCAACCCGATTCGCGCGCGCGGCGCGGTGCAGACCATCAGCGAGAGTTTCCAATTCACCGAGGGGCCGCTGTGGCGCGGCGACCATCTGCTGTTCACCGACATTCCCGCCAACGCCATTCTGAGGCTGGATCCGCCGGCAGCGATCAGCAGTTTCCGCATGCCCAGCGATCAGGCCAACGGCCTCGCCTTAAACAGTGACGGGCTGCTGCTGGCCGCCGAGCACGCCAGCCGGCGCATCAGTCTGACCGACCCCGGCGGCAGCGTGCAGACGCTGGTCGAGTTCTACCAGGGGCTGCGCTACAACTCGCCCAATGACCTGGCGGTTGCCGACGACGGCGATCTCTACTTCACCGACCCGGACTACGGACTGGCCAATCCCGGACTGCGTGAACTGGCCTTCAATGGCTTGTTCCGTGTGGACGGCGCCGGCGCGGTTAGCGCCGAGTGGGAAGGCACTGTCGGGGTCAATCAGCCCAACGGCGTCGCGCTGTCACCGGATCAGAGCATCGTCTATGTCACCGACACCCAGGCCGGCAATCTGCTCGCCTGGGACCGTCAAGGCGACGGCTCACTGACCTCGCCGCGGGTGTTGGCCAGCGGCCTGCCCACCCCGGACGGCATGTGCGTCGACGACCACGGCAACGTTTACGTGGCGACCTGGGGCAACGGCATCGAGATTTACAGCCGCGATGGCGCGCGCTGGGGCAGCATTGCGATCCCCCGAGCGGCCAGCAACTGCGCCTTCGGCGGACCCGGCCGCAGCACGCTGTATGTCTCCGCTCATGAGGGCTTGTACAGCGTGTTCATGCCGGTGCCAGGCTCGCCGTACTAGCCCCAGCTGGAGCCCCTAGAAAGTCCACTGAAAGCGCATATTGACGCTTTGTGGATCCAACTCGCTATTGCTGCGGTTGTAGCGATTGGCGTCCAGCATGATGCGGGTGTCTTTGCCCAGCCAATAGGCCGCGACCACGCCGATACCCAGCGCGCTGCCGCCACGCACGGCACCATCATTGAGGTC
This sequence comes from Gammaproteobacteria bacterium, assembly GCA_030430155.1. Lineage (GTDB taxonomy): Bacteria > Pseudomonadota > Gammaproteobacteria > Xanthomonadales > SZUA-5 > SZUA-5. Next base: position 8,227 of record JAUIFV010000055.1, on the reverse strand, counting down.
GATGTGGTCGACGCGCACGCCAAACTCCCACGGATGATCGCCGCCGGGTGACTGGAAGGTGCCATCCTTGTAGCCGCGTGGCTCGCCGGTGGTATAGCTGGCTTGGATGTAGGCCGAGGAGCCGGTGAAGTCTTCGCTGTCGCGCTCCACCTGTACCCATACCGCCTCGGTCTGCACGAACCAGGGGCCATGCACCCGGCCATACTCCAGGCCCAGTCGGGTTAGCCCGGTGCTATCGGTCAAAGTCGGCGTGCTTGCGGCTCGAAGCGTGGTAAAGCGGGTCGCTGCCCTGGCCCGGAAGCGAATGCTGTCGTTGTCCGGCGATTCGCGGGTCAGAGCCATACCGTAGTGGCTGACGTCGCCGGCGCTATTGTCCGGACTCAGCCAACCGCGAACGGCAACCCCGGAAGTGCTGGGTGAGTTGCTGATGCCTCTACCGAACGCGCTGGCGCCGAGTCCGTAGCTTTGCTTGGCCACCAGATAACCAACGCCCAGGCGGCGGGACAGGGCGAATGCGCTGTCGCTGGTGCTGCGCTCGTTAAACAGCAGTCGCTTGCTGCTGGTGAGCTGATCAAGGCTGTTGAATTGTTTGAATTGGCCAAGGTACAACTTGCCCGGTCCCAGTCCATTGATGGCAAGGTAGAGATCGGTCCAGGCCGTGGCCTTGCCGTCAAACTCTGCGACGAAGTCGACGTTGTCACCAATACCCAGGTCGATTGCCAGACGCTGGCGCCGCCACAGCCCTCGGCCAGTGGTAGCGTCGCCTACATCTGACACATCGCCGATATCGAACTGCATGCTGCCCTTGATGGCCAGGGACCAGTGCTCGTTCTCGTACAGATCGTAGGCCTGTGACGCGCCCGGTATGAGCAGTAGTGAGAATAGCGCCGAGCGCAGAACCATGGTTGCCTCCGGTAGCAGGGTTACATTTTCACGACAGATTTATGACCGGCGGAAGACTGCGGGATGAACATTACAGAATTGTGACATTTGCATCGAATTATCTGCGCCACCTGAATCCGCTCAGCTGTCATGAAGCTGAAATATTTCCTCCACATACTGCGCGCCAGTCAAGCAACAACGGATTCAAGATGAGCTGCAAACTTCGCTTTAGCGCGCTGATCGGCGTGCTTGCTCTGGCTGGCTGCCAGCAGGACGGAACGGATCAGACCGCGGCGCCGCCAGCGGCCGCGATGAGCACCATTCAGATCGACGGCTCCAGCACGGTATTCCCCATTACCGAGGCGGTGGCCGAGGAGTACCAGGCACAGCCAGGCGCTGCGCGAGTCACCGTGGGGGTTTCGGGCACCGGCGGCGGATTCAAGAAATTCTGTCGCGGCGAGTCCGACATCTCCAATGCATCGCGGCCGATTCAGAAGTCCGAAATGGCCGCCTGCGCGGAGAACGGCGTTGAGTACTTCGAACTCCCAGTCGCCTTCGATGCCTTGACGGTGGTCATCCACCCTGACAATGACTTCGCCCAAGCGATGAGCGTTGACGAGCTGAAGACGCTTTGGCAGCCGGCCGCGCAGGGAGAGGTGATGCGCTGGAATCAGGTCAACCCGGCATGGCCAGACGAGCCGATTTCACTCTACGGCGCCGGCGCCGACTCCGGCACCTTTGACTACTTCACCGAAGCTGTGGTGGGCAAGGCCAAGTCCAGCCGCGGTGATTTCACTGCGTCCGAAGACGACAACGTGCTGGTCCAGGGTATCTCCGGCGACGTCAACGCCATCGGCTACTTCGGCTACGCCTATTACGCGGAGAATACCGACAAGCTGCGCGCCGTGGCCATTGCCAACGGCGCGGATCAGGAAGCGGTGTACCCGTCGCCAAAGGCCGTTATCGACGGCACCTACCAGCCACTCTCGCGGCCGATGTTCATCTACGTGTCGAAGGCCTCCTTCGCCAGACCAGAGGTCAAAGCGTTCATCGATTTCTACTTCGACAATATTGCCGTCCTGGCCGAAGAAACCAAGAACGTGCCCCTGCCCGCGGCCGCCTACGACCAAGTTCGACAGCACTTGGTGGATGGCCGGGTCGGGACGGTGTTCAAGGGTGAACCAGCGACCGCGATTACCATCGAAGAGCTGCTCGCCCGCGACGCCGGCCTGTAGTGATCCAAGCGAGCCCCTGGTTTGAGGTTCAAGCCAGGGGCGCGTGCTTTGCGGTAATCCTCTAGCCCCGGAAATACCCGAGCCATGTCCACGCATAGCCAAATCGCCGGCAGGCTGGCCCACCGGCGCAGTCGTCAGCGCAAGGAAAAGCTGATTGAACTCACGTTGCTGTCAGCGGCGCTGGTGGCAATCGCGACCACGCTTGGAATCGTCTTCATCCTGTTCAGCGAGTCGCTGGTGTTCTTTCGTCAGGTGCCGATCTGGGATTTCCTGACCGACACCCAATGGACGCCTCTGTTCAGCGATGCGCACTTCGGTATCAGCGTGCTGCTGTCGGGGACCTTGACCAGTTCGGCCATTGCGCTGGCAATCGCCATCCCCATGGGCACCGTGCTGGCGGTCTATCTGTCCGAGTTCGCATCCCCGCGTACCCGTGAGATCGCCAAGCCGGTGTTGGAACTGCTTGCTGGCATCCCGACGATCGTGTTCGGCTATTTTGCGCTGTTCTTCGTTACCCCACTGCTCCAGAAGATCATTCCCGGGCTGCCGGGCTTCAATCTCCTGGGGGCGGGCATCGTGATGGGGGTGATGATCGTGCCCTACATCTCCTCGATCAGCGAAGACGCCATGCGTGCAGTGCCGGTGTTGCTGCGTGAGGGCTCATACGCGCTGGGCGCGACGCGCTTGCAAACCGCCTTCAAGGTTGTCGTTCCGGCGGCGTTCTCGGGCTTGGCGGCCGCCTACATTCTGGGTATCTCCCGCGCTGTCGGTGAAACCATGATCGTTGCCGTCGCCGCTGGGATGCAGCCCAACCTGACCTTCAATCCTACCGAGTCGGCGGCCACCGTGACCGCATACATCGTCCAGGTGGCCAAGGGTGATCTACCGCACGGCAGTCTCGGCTATCAGACCATTTTTGCTGCGGGTCTGGCTCTGTTTCTGATTACTCTGCTGTTCAATCTTGCCGGGTATTGGCTGCGTCGACGCTACCGGGAGACCTACTGATGCCAAAGCAAAGATCGACTCGCGATCTGAGCCTGATTCGAAGGCTGATTCGCAGCGGCAAGCGCAATGAGACGCTGTTCATCGCTACCGGTCTGGCAGCGCTGGCGTTGGCGGTGCTGACTTTTCTGGCGTTGTTCATCGACATGTTGATCGATGGCAGCCCGCGCTTGACTGCGGAGTTTTTCAGCAACTACGCCTCGCGCAAGGCTGAGAAGGCCGGCATTCTGGCCGCATGGGTCGGTACCTTCACGGTGATGCTGGTAACCGCGGCAGTCGCGGTGCCGCTGGGCGTGATGAGCGGAATCTACTTGGAAGAATATGCCCCGAAGAATCGCTTCACGGACCTGATCGAAATCAACATCAACAACTTGGCCGGCGTGCCCTCCATCGTCTACGGTCTGCTGGCACTGGGCATGTTCGTACACACTTTTGGCATGGGCGCCAGCGTGGCCACGGCGGGCCTGACCCTGGCCTTGCTGATCCTGCCGGTGGTGATCGTGGCGACGCGGGAATCGATCCGCGCCATCCCGGGGAGCATTCGCGAGGCCGCCTATGCGCTGGGCGCGACCCGCTGGCAGACTGTGCAACATCACGTCCTGCCGTATTCCATGCCCGGCATTCTCACTGGCGTGATCATCGGTCTATCGCGGGCGATCGGTGAGACCGCACCCATCGTGATCATTGGAGCGGTGACCTTCATCGCCTTCCTGCCAGGCTCGCCGGTGCAATCTGCGCCTCCGTTCATCAGTTTCGACTGGTTGTCTGCACCGTTCACGGCGATGCCCATCCAGATCTTCAACTGGACCTCGCGCCCGGATGCGGCATTTCAGGCCAATGCGTCGGCAGCCGCTCTGGTTCTGGTGGCGATGACGGTGGTGATGAATGGCTTGGCAATCTGGCTGCGCTACCGACTGCGCCGTAACATCAAGTGGTAATACATGAACGCACCTGAAGCCAAACCCGATCTGGACAGCCTGCCTATCAAGGCCGAGGCCAAGCAGCTCAACTTCTACTACGGCGCCAAGCAGGCGCTGAAGCAGATCGATCTGCCGATTTACGACAACAAGGTCACCGCGCTGATCGGTCCCTCCGGTTGCGGCAAGAGCACTTTCCTACGCTGCTTCAACCGCATGCACGACCTTTATCCGGGTAATCGCTACGAAGGAGAGATACGTCTGTACCCGGACGACGTCAATCTACTCGCTTCCGCAGTGGATCCCATCGAAGTGCGAATGCGCCTATCGATGGTGTTCCAGAAGCCCAATCCCTTTCCCAAGTCGATCTTCGAGAACGTCGCCTACGGCTTGCGGGTCAGGGGTTTGAAGAACCGCACCGAGTTGGAGGATCGCGTCGAGCAGGCGCTACGTGACGCCGCGCTGTTTGGTGAAGTGCAAGACCGGCTGCAGGATCTGGCGTCCAATTTATCTGGCGGCCAGCAGCAGCGACTGTGCATCGCTCGGGCGCTTGCTTCCGAGCCGGAATTGCTGCTGTTTGACGAGCCGACTTCGGCACTTGATCCCATTGCGACCGGCAGCATCGAGGAGTTGATCCACGCACTTCGGGACAAGGTCACCATCCTTATCGTCACTCACAACATGCAACAGGCGGCTCGGGTCTCGGACTTCACCGCATACATGTACTTGGGTGAGTTGATCGAGTTTGGCTGGACGGATGACGTATTCTTCCGTCCCAAGCAGAAACAGACCGAAGACTACATTACCGGCCGTTTCGGCTGAGCCGGGAGGAACCCGCATGAGTGAATACATTCGCCGTCAGTTCGATCTGGATCTGCTGCAACTCAAAGCGCAGATTGCGCAAATGGGTGCGCTGGCTGAACAGCAGGTATCCCGCGCCACCGCATTGCTGGTTCGCAACGAAGGCAATGGCAAGGAAATCGTTCAAGCCGATGATCGCCTGGACCAGTTGGAGATCAGCATTGACGACAACTGCGCTCACCTGATTGCCAAGCGGCAACCTGCAGCAACCGATTTGCGCACCATCTTGGCGGTGAGCAAGATCGCGTCGGAACTGGAACGGGCGGGTGACAAGGCGCGCAAGATTGCCCGTTTGGCCAGACAGGTACGAGCCGCTCAACGAGCGGACGAGAGTTGGTATCAGGCGATGGAGCAGTTCAGCCAGGAGGCGTGTCAACTGCTGCGGGATGCCTTGGAAAGCTATGCCAATGCCGATGCAGAGGTAGCTCTCGAAGTAATCCGAAAGAACCGACTGTTAGCGCGTCGCGCCGCCGAACACAATCGCGCAGTGATTGACCGAATGGTGAAGGATCCGAGCGCGGTGGAAGCGGACCTGGATCTGCTCAACGTGGTCCGTGCAATGGATCGGATCGCCGATCACGGGGGTGATTTGGCCGAGCACGTGATCTACATCCTCAAGGGCGCCGACGTTCGCCACGCCAGTTTGGACGAGATCGCCAAAGAAGTTTCGGACGACTGAGTGGTCCCGGCTAGAAGCTCAAGTCCGGATCATGGAGGGCCTCCTGTAGCCAATGATCCAGGGCGCTCAGCGGGGGGCGTTTGATTCGTGGCAGTGCCTGCTCGGCGGCGTGAGCCTGGGCGATCTCGTCCTCCAGCCAGCGGCGCCACCACTTGGTGATGGTCCACGGCTGGCCTTCGACGGCCTGCGCCTTTAGCGCCAATATGGCCTCGATCTGCTCGCTTTCGGCCGCGCTGATTTCCACGCCAGCGACCAGATCGCCAAGCGCCGTCGGCGGCTGGGTGGCGTGCTGGTTGATCCAGCGGCAGGCCAGTAAAGGTCGCAGCGCGTAGAACAAACGCTTGATCGCCACCTGATCGGACTGCAGCTGTTCATCAAAGCAGCGTCGGCCCATGCTCAGGTAGTGGTGCAGCGCCTGGATCGGCTGAAACCACTGCGCCAGCCCTTCGCGCATGCGCTGCGCCAGCGGCCCGACTTCTCGATAGATCATCGGAGAGCCCAGCCACTCGTTCAGCGCCATATTGCCCTTGGCGTAGAGCCGCAAGGTCTTGCGTAGCTCCCAGCCGGCCAGATCCAAATCGCCCGGCAGCATCGCATCAAAGCTGTCGCGCGGCTCGCCGACGCTCAGGTACCACGACAGCGGCTTGAGGTAGATGAAGCGGATGTCGTAGTCGCTGTCGGGTGAGGCGAAGCCCCAGGCGCGGCTGCCTGATTCGGCAGCAAACAGCACGCGCAGCTGATGGCGTTGCTCGGTCTGGCTCAGTGCGCTGTCGATGGCGTCAATCACAGACATGATTCCTCCCATTGCGCCGTGAGTTGTTGCAGCAGTTGATCGCACAGATTGGCGGGCGCGGTCGCGGCGAGCCGGGCATGGTCAAGATTCGATCGACACGCTGTAGCCAATCCCTCAGCCATCTTGCTCAGGCTGTCGTAGTCGTGCTTGCCGTCGCGCACCTCGAGCAGAAAGCGGCGCTGCTCGGCGCTGACTCTGACCAGCGGCACGCCGTAGTCAACGATGTGCTGGGCCGAAAGCAGCAAACGCAGCGTGTGCAGAAACACACCCTTGGCCGCCGTGCCGTAGTCGTAGAGTCGAAACAAATCGTGCGCATGCTCCACGCGGGCGGCGTGATGTCGCTGCAACTCCAGCCCGCAGTCGGCAACCCGACGCGGGCGGCAGGGCGGGTCCAGCCTCATCGCAGCGGCAGCCAAGTAGTAGCAGTGGTCCAGCGGTTGCGGCTTGAGCTCGGGCTGCGGCTGATTGATCCATTTGTTCTGCCCGCGGGCCTTCCTGATCTGGCCCTGGGCATAGCCGATCAGCGCCTCGACGCTGCGCCGGCTGACGAACTCGGCCCGGCGGCTGGTCAACGCTGTCCACACAGGCGATTGGTACTCGATGCAATCGTCCGGTGTATAGACCAGTTCGAGCATGCTGGGGTTTCCGGCGTCCAGCAGTTCCAGCTGCCGGCGTAGGCTGAAGTAGACGTGATTGTTGCGCGTGTCATTGATCTGCGGCGGCGGCTGAGCCAGGGACAGATAGCGAGCGGCAGGCAGGGCAAACACGCCGCGCGTATCATGGTCGCTGTGAGCCGTTGCGAGCCCATAAGCCCGTGAGCCCGCCACCGCTGCGAACAGCAGGTGACTAGCGCTGCCGTCGATCAGCGAGTTCAGTTCCGGATCGATCGTCATCGTCGCCTCGTCTGCTGGCATCAGCTTAACAACCGATGGTTTATGCTGCGGTGCACCAACCGACCATCGTAGGAGTACAGAATATGGCTAGTCGCGAAGTGGTGGTACTGGGCGCCGCGCGTTCACCGATCGGCAGTTTTGGCGGCGGTTTGTCGGATATCGAGCCGCACGAGCTCGCCGGCACGGTGATGAAGGAGTCGATCGCGCGCTCTGGGGTCGACCCGCGGCTGATCAACTACGTCACCGTCGGCAACTGTGTGCCCACCGGTCCGCGCTATGCCTACGTGCCGCGGGTCGCGGCAATGCAGGCCGGGCTGCCGGTGGAATCGGTGGCGATGGCGGTCAATCGGTTGTGTTCGTCGGGCCTGCAGGCCATCGTCACCACGGCGCAGAACATCATTCTGGGCGACTGTGACTACGGCATCGGCGGCGGCGTCGAGGTGATGTCGCGCGGTGGCTACATGTCGACGGCCATGCGCAGCGGCGCACGGATGGGCGAAACCAGCATGATCGACATGATGGTCGACGCGCTGACCGACCCTTTCGGCGTCGGCCACATGGGCATTACCGCCGAGAATCTGGTCGACAAGTGGGGGATCACCCGCGAAGAGCAGGACGCGCTGGCAGCGGAGTCCCATCGGCGTGCGGCGGCGGCCATTGCCGAGGGTCGTTTCGTCGAGCAGATCGTGCCCATCGTCAAGCAGACCCGCAAGGGCGAGGTGACCGTTGACACCGATGAGCACGTGCGCCCCGGAACCACGGTGGAAACCCTGGCCAAAATGCGCCCGGCCTTCAAGAAGGACGGCTCGGTTACCGCTGGCAACGCCTCCGGCATCAACGATGGCGCCGCCTTCGTCGTACTCGCCGATGCGGCCAATGCGGCCAGCGCAGGCTACAAGCCCATGGCGCGCCTGGTTTCCTACGCGGTCGCCGGCGTGTCCAACGAAATCATGGGTGAAGGACCG
>JAUIFV010000054.1 GCA_030430155.1 Gammaproteobacteria bacterium | reverse complement strand
GGCAATGGGCTGCTGCCAAAGCAGCATCACCATCAGCAGCGCGGCGGCCAGCAGCAGCAGCAGCGCGCTCGCCCCGCAAATCAGCGTCGCCCTGGTAGTCGCCAGCGCAAAGCGACGGACGATCAGCCCGGCAAAGAACCAGATCGCGACGAACATCAGCGGCGTTTCGATGAGCTCGGCCCAGCGCTCGCCTACCCTGGGCACGAGGAATGGCACCCGGATTAGCCCCAGTGCAAAACCGGTGGCGAAAGTGCATAGAAAGTAGGTCAGGCCGGCGGCCAGGGGGATGCGCATTTAGGCAAACCGCTCCCAAAGCTCCTCGAACTGGGCCTGGAAGTGCTCTACCTGGGTGGGGTCGGTCGTCGACACCAGATTCTCTTCGTTGCTGCGACTGGCGCTGCGGGTCCAGTTGAAGCTGCCGTTGACCACGCGATTGGCGTCGAACAGGGCGAACTTGTGGTGCATGTGCGCTCGCGAGCGATCCAGGGCGACCGGCACGCCCGCCGCGCGCATGCGGTCGATATCGCTGCCGTGGTCCTCGCGCTTGTCGTCGTCGCTGATGATGCGCACCGGCACACCGCGTCCATGGGTGTCGAGGATAGCCTCGGTGATGCGGTCATCGGCAATGGTGAACACGCAGATGTCCAGCGCCCTGCGGCAGCTGCGCATGTGGTTGATCAGCGCATTGCGGCACTCGTCGCCGGGACTGAACCAGACCTGCGAGCGTATCGCTACGCTCGAATGCACCTTGTCCAAGGTCTTGACCACGCCGGAAAGCCAGCCGATCAGCGCCGGCATGGCCTCGGCATAGCGAGGATCACGCGCGCGCTCCTGAACCAGATCGAAGGCGCGGTTGCGCAGATGTCTGAGCTGGTCGCCGCGCAGCGGCTGCTCGCGCAGCAGGATCGCCAACTCGCGCTTCTCGGCGCCGGAGAGGACGTTGTCTACGATGCTGGCGTTGAGCTGCTCGATCAGTGCTTGCATGGGCAATGGGCCTGCTTTGGCTGACGCGGGCAGTTTAGCCCGCCTTTTCGGTCGTTGACCTGCTGTCGACACGACTCTGGTCACTCTTCGCTACTTGCGCTGGCGACACGGACAACATGAACTCCCAGCAATCTACTGTTGCCGTCATTGGCGCCGGCATGGCCGGACTCAGCTGTGCAGCGGCCCTCAGTGCTGCCGGTTTGTCGGTCGTCGTCTACGAGAAGAGCCGAGGCGTCGGCGGCCGGATGAGCACTCGGCGCGGTGAGGGCTGGCAGTGCGACCACGGCGCGCCCAGTTTCAGCGCCACCGACGCGCGCTTCGGCGCTGAAGTTCGGCGCTGGCTGAAGGATGGAAGCGTCACCCGATTGCAGCACGACGGCGACGGCGAGGATGCGGTCTATGTCGGCAGTCCGAAAATGAACGCCCCGCTACGCTCGATCGGTAGTTCGCTAAACATCCGCACCCGGCAACGGGTCACCGGGATCGCCACCGGGACGAATGGCTGGCGGTTGACCACTGACGCTGACCTGGTTGCCGATCACAGCGAGATCATCGCGGCCATCCCGCCGGCTCAGGCCTCGCCCTTGCTGGCGGCCGCTGCGCCGACTCTGGCACAGCTGGCCGGGGAGGTGTCGATGGATCCAGCTTGGGTCGTCATGGCGCAATTTCAGCACGGCAGCGGACAGCGGCTGGTGGCACCCAGCTTGATCGGCGGATCGATTGCCAGGGTTGTACACGACGCCAACAAGCCCGGCCGCGACGGGCTGGACTGCTGGCTGCTGATCGCTGATAGCCGCTGGAGTCAAGCGCATCTGGAAGCCGACGCCGACTGGGTCTGCGCACAGCTGGTCGGCGACTTCCGCCGTGCCGGCGCACCGCGACCCAGTAGCTCCGTGGCCCATCGCTGGCGCTATGCCCTGGCCAGCAGCCCGCTGCGACAAGGCTGCCGCTGGGACGCGCAGTCTCGCATTGGACTTTGCGGAGACTGGCTCGCCGACGGCACGGTCGAGGGCGCTTGGCTGAGCGGTCAAGCGTTGGCAGAGCGGATCCTGGCATCCAGCCCGCATTAGCCCGCGCAGCCGGCGGCAGTCAACCAATGCTCTCCTGGTTCGTTCTAGCTGGCACCTGCCAACCGGCAAGGTCCACTAACTCAAGGAGATCAAAATGCGCACCTTCACCCTCGGCCTGTGTACCGCTGCGCTGCTGTTTGCTCAAAGCGCCTTCGCCCTGACCATCGAAAGCGTTACCAGCGTCACCGACGACAACGGCGGCAGCTTGAGCATCACCAGCAGCGGCAGCGCCTTCAGTGACGGCGGCAACAGCGATACCAACGTGCTGGCCAGCAGCTTCTCCCCGCGCGGCGAAGCGGCATTGTCCGGCGAGATCAATCGCAGCCGCAGTCGCGGCGCTGAGAGCGTGACCTCCACCTACAACGGTGAATTCGACATCGCCGGCAGCGACGCCGACGGCAACCCGGTCAATATCAACGTGATCCTGACCGATCTCACCGTGGTCCGCGAGGGCGAGGGCCCGGTGTTCAGCGGCACGGTGACCATCAACGGCAATGTTCTGGATGCCAGCGAGCTGCCGGAACCGGCGGCGCGCATCGTTCGCCGCGCCCTGCGGCTGTTCGTATTCGCCTGATATTTGGGCCTTGATGTTCCTGCCGGCCGCGCTCAATGCGCGGCCGGTTGCGTGTTGCAGCCGCTTCAGCTACTGCTATGGTTTGCAACTCGCGAGCGGATCTGATGAGCGCAATCGCACGACTCTGCCTGACCACACTCTGCCTCACACTACTGGTAAGCGCATCACCGGTGACCGCTCAGGGTGACCCCGCAGCAATGACGGGCGAACGCCTGCAGCAGCTCATCCAACGCATCGATCCGCAGCTGGAGATCTCAGTCAACGGCGCCCGCTTCAGCATCGACGAGCGCGAGCTTTATCTGGTCTATGATCAGTCCGCCAATCGGATGCGGGTGATGACCCCTCTCGCGCGCACCGACGCCCTCAAGCCTGAAGAGCTGACCCGCATGCTGCAGGCCAACTTCGACAGCGCGCTGGATGCCCGCTACGCGATCGCCAACGAGGTGGTATGGAGCGTTTACATCCACCCCTTGGCCGAACTCACCGAAACCCAGTTCGCCAGCGCCCTGGCCCAAGTCGTCACCGCCGCTGCCACCTACGGCGGCAGCTACAGCTCCGGCGCGCTGATCTACGGCGGCGGCGACAGCAATGAGCTGCATGAGGAGCTGATTCGGGAGTTGGAGAAGCGGCTGCGGGTGGAGGCCTAGTTTCCGCTGATTGGCGGCGTGTCGGTATTCAGAGCGCGTTTGCAACGCGTATCCTTGTGCCGCCGGCAGCCTGCCGGTGACTTTCCGCCAACGCCATGGAGTACTCGTTGAACTGCCTCTCTCGCCTGTTCTCAGCTGGCGCGCTGCTGCTCGCTGCCGATTGCAGCGCTGCGTTGCAATCGCAGCCGCTGGACCTGTCCCAGCTGCCCCACGCCGCACAGCCCAACGTCACGGTCGATCCGCATAGCGGCAAGTTTGTGCTTTCCTGGCAGGCGCGGCTCCGCGGCGGCTGCGCCGCGCTGCAGGTTGCAGAGATGGATCTGGACGGCAAGATGGGCGCAATCAGCGAAGTCGCTCGTGGCTGTGACTGGTTCGTCAACTGGGCCGACTTCCCCTCGCTAGTGGTGGCCGACAACGGCGATTGGCTGACCCACTGGCTGCGCAAGACTGCCAAAGCCACCTACGCCTACGAAATCGTCCTCAGCCGCTCCACCGACCGCGGCCAAAGCTGGTCGGATCCGATGCTTGCGCATCTGGACGGCACGCCCACCGAGCACGGATTCGTTTCGATGGCCCCTGCAGGCGACGATCAGGTGCTGCTGCTGTGGCTGGATGGTCGGCGCGGTGCCGAACACGGCGGCTCGGCTGGTGATCATCATCACCACGAAGCCATGAGCCTGCGTAGCGCCCTGGTCAATCGCCAAGGCGAACTCAGCCAGCGCACAGAGATTGACGCGCGGGTGTGTTCGTGTTGCGGAACCGACCTGTTGCGCAAGGTGGACGGGAAGCACGTCGCGGTGTTTCGTGATCGCAGCAAGGAGGAGATTCGCGATATCGGCCTGATCGAGCGCAACGGCAAGGACGGCTGGCGCGACGCGCGAGTGCTACACGCCGACGCCTGGAAGATCGCCGGCTGCCCGGTCAACGGGCCCGGATTGGCCGCTGCAGGGGAGCGCGTGTTGGCGGTGTGGCCGACCATGGCCGAAAGCGACCAGCTCCGCGTGCGTGCTCGGATTTTGGGCGCCGAGCCGGCGTTCGTCGAGCTGGAGGCCGGCGCAGGCGCGCTTGGTCGCGTGGATGCGGTCAGGTTCGCGGCAGGCTGGCTGCTAAGCTGGATCGGCTCAACCGAGAACGGACAGGCAGCGCTGCGCGTCGCGCTGTTGAGCGATGAGTTGGCAATACTTGAGCGTCTGGACGTGGCTACGATGGCGCCCAGCCGCAACATCGGCATGCCGCGGATGGCGGCCCACGGCGATCAGGCGGTGCTGCTTTGGACCGACACCATCGCCAATCTGAAGGATGATCGTGGCCGCGCGCAGACTCGCGTAGTGGGCGTGCGGATCACAGCCGAATAGCCGATTCCGCGCAGGCGCAATGAAATCTGTAGGCCGTAGTGACCCTCGCCTGATGCACCGCAGGAACGTAGCCTTGGAAGGGTCTCTGCGGCGCATTGGGTCGGCATTCGCGAGGAGGCAAGAGCGCCGCTGAATCTGATCGTGTCAATGATCGGCTCGTGGTGTGATCGGCTCGATCAGATACAAGGGCCTACGCCGTCTGCCCTTTGCTTCAGCTTCTACTCAAATGCTCCCCGACCTGATCGACCAATATCGGTATCACCCAAGTCGGCATGTAGTGCCCCAGCTTGGGAATCCGATGCGCGGTGGCGTTCGGTAGCAGCCGCTGCAAGTGCTCCATCGCCGCAATCGGCACCAGCGGATCCTCTTCGCCGTGGATCAGGGTCACCGGGCACTGGATCTGAGCCACCTCCGCGCTGCGATCCGGATCGGCGAGCACCGCCAGCAGCTGCCGCGCGGTGCCGGCGGGTCTGTAGGCGCGACGCAGCGCCACCTCCAGCCGGGCCCGCATGACGCGCTTCTCCTCGGCGTCGTCCAGGCAGCCGATCACCTCAAACAGCCGCGCAAAGTGTGCCACCTGGGCCTCGAAGGACGCCGATTTGGGCGGTCTGGACAGGAACTTGGGCAACACCCGCAGCTTCGCCCAGGGCGCTGCGCGCGGACCGGCGGCGGACATGAAGGAGACCACCGATCGAGCCCGCTCCGGCGCCCGCCAGGCGATCTTCTGCGCGACCATGCCGCCCAGGCTGACGCCCATCAGATCGAACTGCTGCAGGCCCAGCGCGTCGGCCAGGGCCAGAGTGTCGGCCGCCAGGTCGTCCAGGGTGAAGGCCGGTCGCACCGGACGATGGAACAGATAGCGCAGCATCGAGGTGGCCATGCTTTGGGTCGGCGCCAGCTCGCCGCTGCCGGATAGGCCGATATCTCGATTGTCGAAGACGATCACCTGTACACCGGCCGCGACCAGCCCTTCAATCAGCGCCGGTGGCCAGGCGACCAGCTGCATTCCCAGGCCCATGACCATGATTAGCGGTCGGCCGTTGGGGTCGCCGTGACGTTCGTATTCCAGATGCAGGCCGCGCTGCGGCAGGTCGATGCGGGCCATCCGTAGCCTCTATCTTTGCGAAAGGTTGGTTGGATGCGAGGCTAAGGCGCGATGTAGTCGGCCAGCCGCCGCTCGTGCGGATCGCGATAGAACACCCCGCGCCAGCCGTTGCGGTCAAAGCGCCGCCAGTTGCCCTCTTCCTGAGCCAAACGATCGGCAATCGCCCACAGCACGGCAGGATTGGCGCCCATGCCCAGATGGGTGGCGCTGATTTCGATGTTCTCGTAGAGCGGGTGTTCCGGGGTCAGGCTCATCTGCCAGGCGACGACGCCATCGGTCTTGGACAATATCGAGGTCATCGGCACCTTGGGCGGCAGCGCCAGCTCGGCGTGCAGCGCCGGGTCATCCGCTTTGAGCCCGCTGACCAGCTCAAACACCCGCCAGGCGTTGGTGTGGCGCGGATCACCGGCGTGCGGCGAGCCAAGGGTAATCACGCTGCGGATGTTCTCGGGCATACGCGTAGCCAGCGCCCGCGCCATTGACCCACCAAGCGACCAGCCGAGCAGGCTCACCTTCTTGCCATGCTTGTCGTTGAGACGGTTCACCGTGTCGATCAGATTCTGGACGATGTGATCCTTCGGTCCGACGTTGAAGCCCTGGGCCCAAGGTGTAGCGGCGTAGCCCAGCTGCGACAGCAGGCGTCTGACCGGCCAGGTGCTGGAATCGTTGGCGATCAAACCGGGCAGCACCAGTACCGGATGACCATCACCTGGAGGCGCCTTGCGCAGCACCGGCCAGCTCAGGAAGAAGGCGCTCCATTCGAATACCGCTCTGCCCTCCATCGCCATCAGCAGAGCCGACGGCGCTCGCTGCGAGGCGGCTTGCGGGGGCAATACCGGGGCGTCGATATCGGCGTACATACGCTTTCTCCGTTCCTTATTCGCCATGGGCGTCCACTGCCCCTCCCAGGCTGGTTCGCGCATTGCTACGTTTTACTGACCCACTGAACTCAAATGCGAAACTCAGGCGCGCTGCTGTTCACTCAGTGCGGTTACCAGCTGATCCAGTGCCTTCTCCAGCCCGCGGGCCAAACCATCCAGCCGTGGCACCTGCTCGCGGCTTGCAATCAGGCCGAAGTCCAATGAATTCCTATAGCTGTGCAGGGTGAAATTCAAGGCCAATCCGTGGGTTACGATCGAAACCGGGTACAAATGTTGCAGTTCACAGCCGGCCAGGAACAGCGGTATGGGCGGTCCGGGCACGTTGGATATCACCACATTGGCCAGCGGCGGCAAGCGTTCGGAGACTCTGCCTAGGGCCCAAAGGCGGCTCAGACCGGTCGCCCATAGCGGCGCCGCCAGCCCGGGATAATCGGTGGGGATCAAATGCTTGTAGGTCGCCAGCCGATCCTTGATTCCGCGGGTCGCCGCGGCAATGCTTTGCAAGCGTTCCACCGGGTCGGCCAGATCGGTGGCCAGCGAGCACTGCACCATCGAGGCCTGATTGTTGGCCTCGCCATCGCCTTCGGCGCGCAGCGACACCGGCATTGCCACCACCAGCGGCTGCTCGGGCAGTTCCTTGCGCCGCTTCAGGTAGTCACGCAGGGTGGCGCCGACCAGTTCCAGCACCACATCGTTCAAGGACACGCCGTTGGCCTTGGCCAACTGCTTGACCTTGTCCAGCGGTAATGAACAGGTCGCAAAACTGCGCTCGGCACCGATCTGCACGTTGAAGGGCGTCTTTGGCGCCACCAGGATCGCGTCGCGCAGTCGCTCGGGCAGATTGCGCAAATCGCCCAGGCCCGAAGCGGCAATCTTGATCGTCTCCGGCACCGCTCTGAGCAGGCGGGAAAACTGATCGAAGACCGACTTGGCGCTGGCCTGGGCCACGTCACGCTTGCGGGTGCGTTCCTCATCGACCGCGTCGGACTGCTCGCGCGGCGGCGGGATGCGCGGTTCCAGATCCAGCATCAGCTTGGCCAGCGCGACCCCGCCCTGCCCGTCCAGCAGAGCGTGATGGATCTTGGTGTAGAGCACCGGCTGACCCGAATGATGTCCTTCGATCACGTAAAAACGCCACAGCGGCTTGTCCCGCGGCAGCTGCTCGGCGTGCAGATCGGCGACCATCTTGTGCAGCGCCGCGTCGGTACCTGGTGCGCGCAGCTTGCGCTTGAGGATGTGCTCCTCCAGATCGATGCTGCTCTGGTCCACCCACACCGGGTGGGCCAGATCCAGCGGCGTCGGCTGCAGCACTCGCCGCAGCACCTTTGCCGCCGGCATCCGCTCGGCCATCAGGTCCAGCAGCGCACTGTGAAAATCGTAGCCCCGCTTACGCGGTTTGGTCATCAGCAGCAGGCTGCCAACGTGCATCGGTGTCCCCAGCCCCTCCAAGTAGAGAAAGCTGGCGTCCAGTCCGGACATCGATTTGATGCGTTCGGCCACAACCCGCTCCGACTTTCGCGATGCTGCGCACTATAGAGCACTGCGACGGCAGTCCGTTGTGCGACGCAACATTAGTCTCTGCCCACCTCGAGGCTCATGCTGCGATACTGGCGCTCCAGCAGTTGCCGAGTGGTGAGTGATGAGCGCGTTGGTCAGCACGAGTGTCCCGCAGGTCCTGCCGCCCGAACTTGCCCAGTTTCTGGTGATCAGTGAGATAGACGAGGCCAACATGCTGGTTGGGCCGCTGTTCAAGCGCAAGTTTGGCGATCCGCCACCCGATTTCCCGCGCCACCTCGCGGCCTTCTATCGCTTCGAGGACGGCAGGTTGGGACTGCTGGGCTATTCGCATATGCGGCCGTTCGGCGACGTGTACCTATCGGGCGGCTCGTGTACCGACGGCAACGTCTATCGAGCCATGCAGCCGGCCCACCGTGACCACTTGCAGCAGGCCGGCGGCATCTGGTTCTACATCCTCAAGTACGCTTTCGAGCGCTACAAGGACTGCTGCGACGCCTTCTTCGGTCACTGCGGCGACCGCCGAGCGCTGGAAGTGGCGTTGGCGGCCGGCTTCGAGCAGACCGAGACCGAGCACGTCATCGTCAACTGGCACAAGGAGTTGCACCCGGTGATCAAGAAGGCGCTGACCGCCAAGGTGGTGGCCTTGGGGCCGTTTTGATGGCCGCTCGCTTCTTGCCGGGCCCTCGCAACGAACTCTGATCAAACTGCGGTCGCAGCTAGCTCTTGGTAGGAGCTTGCTTGCAAGCGATCGGAAATCCCGGCGCCGACGCTGATACCGGTCAATCCCAATCGCCATGATCGCGAGCAAGCTCGCTTCTACAGTGCCAATCCCGATCGTCTTCGACCGAACTCAAGGCTTCGAAGTCCGAGTTTCCTGTAGGAGCCTGCCTGCAGGCGATCGGAGCTTCCGTCGAACAGAGTCACCCGCAATGCTTGGTGCAACGATCGCGTGCAAGCACGCTCCTACAAAAGCGCGGGAGCGGGCTTGGCAATAACCAGCCCGGGCTACCTGGGCCTGATCGCCAAGGATCGAGCCCCGTACGCTTTCGTGCTTGGGGCCAGGGCCCTGGGCCCAGATCTCCCGGCGGAGCCTCTGGGCCCTGGGCCCTATTTCCTGGGCCCTGCGTATCAAGAAACTACACCAAGCACCGCCCACCACCGCCAGCGCCGCCCTGCTGCTAGCATCCAACCTTCACAAAAGTGGAGCCGGCGGCTGTGGAACTGCTTGGCCTGTTTGTCGTCATTGCGCTGATCTACCTGCTGGTGGCTCCGATCATTGCCTGGGCCACGGCCAGCAATGCCAAGTCGCAGGCGCAGCAGGCGCTACGCACGGCGTCCTTGCAGGCCAAGACCATTGATCAGCTGCGTGAGGAGGTTGCCGGTTTGCGGGCGGCGCTGGAGGCCGGTGATGCGCGGGCCAGTGCCCGGCCTGCGGCGCCGGTAGCCGATGGGGTCGAGCAGGCCGCCGAATCCTCCATGGCAGAGTCGACGCCGGTTGCCGAAGTTCTCGATGATCCGCCCGCGGTCGAGCCACGCATCGAGCAGCCGCCAGCCGAGCAGTCGGCCACCTCCACACCGGCAGAGGCGCCGAGCGCCGACTTCGATTTGCCGCCGCCCCTGGTGGCCGAGACCCAATCGGAGGCTCGTATCGAGAAGCCGACCGAGGCAGCCGACCAGGTCGAGGCCCCTGCCGCAGCGCTTGCCAGCGAGACTGCAGCCGCGAGCGATGCTGCGGCTGCCGAGACGCCGGTCGAGGTCGGCCCACCTGCCCCGCCGCCCGCACCGCCGCCTCCGCGCGAGCCGTCGGCGCTGGAGCTGCTTCTTCGCAAGTCCTTCAACGCAGCCAAGGAATGGCTGTTTGGCGGCAATCTGGTTGCCAAGATCGGCCTGTTGATCCTGTTCATCGGCGTCGCCTTCCTGCTGCGCTTTGCCTCCAGCTACGTGGTGGTCCCGATCGAAGTTCGCCTGGCCGGGATTGCCGCCGGTGCGATCGCGCTGCTGGTGTGGGGCTGGCGCATACGCACCAGGCGACCGGGCATCGCCCTACCGGCCCAGGGCGCTGCACTGGCGACGCTGATGCTGGTGAGCTTCGGCGCCTTCAAGCTGTACAGCCTGATTCCCGCCGGCGCCACCTTTGCCCTGCTGCTAGTGCTGGTTGCCTTCACCTGTCTGCTGGCGGTGCTGCAGAACGCGCTGTGGCTGGCCATTTTCGGCATCGCCGGCGGTTTCGCGGTGCCCATACTGACTTCCACAGGCGGCGGTAGCCACGTCGCCCTGTTCAGCTACTACGCGTTGCTCAACGCCGGCGTCCTGGCGATCGCCCTGCGCCGCTCCTGGCGGGTGCTCAATCTGATCGGCTTTGCCTTTACGTTCCTCATTGGTACCGCATGGGGTGTACAGGAGTACAAGGCCGAGCATTACGCCAGTTCGCAGTTCTTCCTGGCCCTCTTTGTGCTGTTCTACCTCGCCATCGCCATCATCCACGCCTGGAAGCAGGCGCCCAAGCTGAAGTCCTACGTCGATGGCACGCTGGTGTTCGGCGTGCCGACGGTGGCGATGGGGCTGCAGTACGGGATGGTCAAGGACTTCCACCTTGGCGCGGCGCTCTCCGCACTCGGCTTTGGCCTGCTTTATGCCGGCGTAGCCAGCGCGCTGTGGCGCTGGCGCCGTGGCAGCCTGCGCCTGCTGGTGGAGTCCTTCTTCGCCCTCGCGCTGGTCTTTGGCACCCTGGCCATCCCGCTGGCGCTGGACGGGCGCTGGACCTCCGCCGCCTGGGCGCTGGAGGGCGCCGGGATCATCTGGATCGGGCTGCGCCAGCGCCAGGCGATGGTGTGGCGCTTCGGCCTGCTGGTCCAGTTCGGCAGCTGGATCGCCTTCTTCCGCTCCTTGACCGGCATCGATGCGGTCGCCGCGCTGGGTGAGCATCTTTGGCTGGGCTTCGCAGTCCTTGGCGCCACTGCGGTGTTCCTGGCCTTGCACCTGCGCCGGCACGCCAGTTCAGAACAGGCCGACGGCGCACTCGTCGGTTGGGGCAAGCTGGCCAGCGCCTTCATGATTGGCGCAGTGGTCTGGATCCTGGCCGGTGCCTGGCTGGAAATCTGGCTGCGGGTAAGTTCCGAGCACCGCGCCAGCCTGTTGGTGGTCAGCGCGATGGCCTTGATCTACGCCCTGCAGTGGCTGGCGCGCAAGGCCGGCTGGCGCCTGCCCGCGCTGCTCGCCGGTGCGGTCACCGCCCTGACCGGGGTGGTGTTCATCACCCTGATGGCGCGTTACATGAACTGGTCCAATGTGCATCCGGCCAATCACCAGAGCCTGCCCGATGTGCTCAGCAACGGCGCCCTGCTCGGCGGGGCGCTGCTCAGCGCGGCCGCCTGGGTTTCCGCCATCGGCTTCAAGCAGCACGCCCTGCAGAGCGAAGACGACGAACTGGCTTCCAGCCGCAGCGCTCGCTACAGCGGCTGGTGGCTGTGGCTGGCGCTGTTCTGGTCCAGCGGTTTTGCGGTGCACGGGCTGGCCCATCTGCTCAGCTGGGTCACCGGACACGCGCAAGAGCCAGCGCCGTGGCATGCGATGGCCTTCTGGCCGGCCTACGCGGTCCTGCTCGCCGCCAGCGCCTATGGATGGGCGCTGGCCGCACGCCGTTGGCAGCTGCCCAACAGCACCGATCTCATCCACTTTGCCTGGCCGGCGCTGACCGGCGTAGGGCTGCTGCTGTTCCTGCTCCACGGTGCCGATCAGCTGCCGGGGATACGTCGTGCGTTTGACTTCGATTGGGCAGCGCCCTACCCCGCCGACGGCGCCATACTCGGCTTCCTGGGCGGGCCAATCAGCGGCGCCGCCATCCTGGCGGCATTGTTCTACCTGGGCTTGAGCCGGGTCCGCGATGAGGAGTTGCTGCCGGAACTGAGCAATCACCAGCGCTCATCGAGTGTCATGGTGTGGACCATCGGTCTGGTGCTCGCCCTGGCATGGCCGGTCCTCGACGCCCTGGCGCTGTTCACCAGCCACGCGCTGGTCAATCTGAACGCGGTCGATGAGAACGCGCGGGTCCTGCTGAGCTTTGCCGACGCCAGGCTGCTGTGGCTGGGGCTGCTCGCCGTGGCCGGCCTGTATTGGGCCGCGCACAAGCAGCGTGACGAGCTGAACTGGCTGGCGCTGCCGGCCGCGTTCACTCAAGCCGTCGCCAGCGCCTGGCTGATACTGGCGCTATACGCCGACCAGCAGCTGCCCAGCCCGGGCACTGGCATCGGCATGCTCGGGCTGTGGCTGGCGATGGTGCATGGGGTGTCGCGACTGCGGCAGCGCGACGTACTGACCACGCCGACGCTGCAGCTGGCCCATTTCGGCCGGGTCATCGCGCCCTGGCTGATGCTGCCGGCGCTGATCTCGCTAAACCTGGAGCGATGGCTGGGCACCAATACGGCTGCGGGCGATGAGTGGATCGTCGCCGGCATCTGGCCCGACTACATCGCCGCCTGGGTGGCCATCGCGCTGCTGCTGTTGGGTCTGCGCCAAGTGCGCCGCGCCGGCTGGCCGCTGGTGCCGCTGCAGCGCTGGTATGGCGCAGCGGTGATTCCGCTGGCCGGCCTGTGGGGATTGCTGCTGGCGATCTACTGGAACCTGCGCCAGGACGGCAGCATGCAGCCGCTGCCCTATCTGCCGCTGCTCAATCCCCTGGACATCACCAGCGCCTTTGTCGCTCTGCTCTGGTTCGACCTGTGGCGCATGCATGGCGCCGCGTTGAATCAGACCCAGCAGCGCTGGGCGCTACGCGCGGTGATGCTGCTGGGCTTTGCCTGGTTTAACGGCATGCTGCTGCGC
This sequence comes from Gammaproteobacteria bacterium, assembly GCA_030430155.1. Classification (GTDB taxonomy): domain Bacteria; phylum Pseudomonadota; class Gammaproteobacteria; order Xanthomonadales; family SZUA-5; genus SZUA-5. The sequence goes on along the minus strand of JAUIFV010000054.1, from coordinate 13,685 downwards.
ACCGCCGCGCAGTATCTGGAGATTCCCTACCGCTTCGAGCCGCTGTACGAATCGCAGTTTGTGCAGGCCATGCTGTCGCTGGTATGGACGCTTTGTGCCTTCGCCTTGATGCGCTTCTCGCTGCGGCGGCTGTCCAAGCCGCTGTGGATGGCTGGCGCCGCGCTGCTGGCGGTGGTGGTGATCAAGCTGTTCGCGGTGGATCTGCGCAACGTTGGCGGCGTCGGCCGGATCGTTTCCTTCATGGGTGTGGGCGGATTGATGCTGCTGATCGGCTATCTGGCGCCCTTGCCGCGCTCGCCGGAGGCGGAGTCAAAAGCCGAAGCCGATGCCAAACCGGAGCAGGCCTCATGAGCAGACTCATACTCACCCTCGTTTGGCTGATGCTGGCCGGTCCCACGCTCGCCAGCAGCGCCGAGCCGCAGCCGCAGGACTTCAGTCATCGATACACCCTGCAGGCCAGCGGCGACAATGGCGTGGTCGCGCTGACTCTACCCAAAGAAGTCTATATGGCATCGCGGATGCCCGATCTGGCGGATCTGCGCGTGCTGCGCCCGGATGGCCGCGCCCTGCCTTTCCACTTGCATATACCCCCGGCGCGCGAGGACCTCAGCAGTACGGTGCGCGACACGACCCTGTTTCCGATCTGGGTGGAACCGGGTCAGCCGGACAACCCGTCGCTGCGCCTGACCCTGTCTACGGCCACCGACGGCAGCCTCAGCTGGACCAGCGCCCCGCCCGCCGTCAAGCCGGATTCGATGCGTCTGAGCACGCTGATCATCGACACCGGAACGCCAGTCGAAGCGCAGCAACTGCGCCGACTTCAGTTCAGCGAGCCACTGGATCCGCTCAGCAAGCAGCCGATGGACTATCGCGCCACCGTCGCCGTCTCGCGCAGCGACGATCTGCAGCAGTGGGATCTGGTCGCGCAACAGACGCTGAGCTGGCTCAGCAGCAGCCAGGGTGAGGCTCGATTGCGCGACGACGAGATCGAGTTGGGAAGCGGCAGCGGTCGCTATCTGAAGCTGGAATGGCGTGACGGCGAAGCGCTGCTGTTCGACGCAATCCAAACCCATTGGCAGCAGCGCAGCAACATCGAGGCAGCGATGCTGGAACTGCAGCTGCAGCCTTCACCCGGCTATTTCACTGGCGACTATCGCTATCGCAGCAGTCCGGCGCTCAGGGCGACGGCCATCAGCGTGGCGCTGGCCGAGAGCAACACCGTCCTGCCCATAGAATTTGGCAGCTATCGCCGCAGCAGGCAGGGCGAGTGGCTATTCCGCTCCCAGCTGCATGGCACCTTCTATCGGCTGCTGCGCGACGGCGCCGAACATGCGTCGGGGCGGGTGCGGATTCCGGCCTGGGCCAGCGAGGAGTGGGTCTTGCGTCTGGCTGATCCGCAAGCCAGCCCGCCAGTGCTGCAGCTGTACTGGCAGCCGCATCAGCTCATCTTCGTCATTCAGGGCCAGCAGGCCGTGCTCGCCGTCGGTGCCGATCCGGATCAGGTTCGCCGCTGGCGCAGCGCTCCGGGCAGCCTGGAACAAGTCGCCCCGGGCTACAGCCGCGAAGACATCGAAAGCTTGGAGCAAGCCACGCTGCAGCTGCAAAGCATTCCGGCACTGCCGCCGCCGCAGCCGGCGAAGGAGCCTGGCCCAGACCGGCGTTTACTGCTTTGGGCCGTGCTGGCCATCGGCGTGCTTACTCTGGCGCTGATCAGCTGGGCTTTGTTCCGCCAGTTGAACGGCGCCGACGAAGCTTCATCCTAGCCCGAAGTTTCATCAGTGTTTGTTGCGAGGGCGCTGGAAAAGGCTCTTGAAACCACGGGCTATCTAGCCCGCACGGCGCCGGGTCTCGATGGCCAGAGGCGGTGCAAGGGTCGTCAATGCACCGTTCTGGCCGTCTCGGCCAATACTTCGGCCTCCACGTGCTCGAACCAGCCGGTCGTGTACAGCACCTGCGAAATCATGTGGCTGGGGCGCAGATTGATTCCGTGCGAGGCGCCGGGAATGCGCACCAGCGCGCTCTTGATACCGCGCAGCTGCAGCGCCTGGTAGTACTGCTCGGCCTCGCCGATCGGGGTCCTATAATCCGCTTCGCCAACGATCAGCATAGTCGGTGTGCTCACCTTGCCGACCGCCATCAGCGGCGAGCGCTGCCAATAGTGTTGCGGGTCCTCCCAGGGCATCGCCGGGAACCAGTAGCGAGTGAAGAAGGGATAGGCATCGGCGGTGAGCGCGAAGCTGATCCAGTTGATCACCGGCTTGGCCACCACCGCAGCGCGGAAGCGTTCGGTCTGGCCGATGATCCAGGCGGTGAGCACGCCGCCGCCCGAGCCGCCGGTGACGAACAGCCGATTGGGATCGACGTAGCCTTCGGCCAGCACCGCGTCCACCGACGAGATCAGATCGTCGTAGTCCTGACCCGGATAGGCATTTTGGATCAGATTGGTGAATTCCTCGCCGTAGCTGGTGCTGCCACGTGGGTTGACGTAGAGCACCACATAGCCGGCCGCCGCATAAAGCTGGGTCTCTGGCGCAAAGCGCGGGCCGTAGTCGGCATGCGGGCCGCCGTGGATTTCCAGCAGCAGCGGGTATTTCTTCGCCGTATCGAAATGCGGCGGCTTGACCACCCAACTTTGGATGCGGCGACCGTCAGCTGAGGATTCCACCCAGCGTTCTTCGACCTCGCCCAGCACCCGATGCGGCAGCAGATCGGCGTTCAGATCGGTCAGCATCACCCCCTCATCGCGACGATTCAGATAGGCCAGATCAGCCGGCGCGCTGGCGCTGCCGCGGGTGTAGGCCAGCGTGCCGCCGCGGGCATCGAAGCTGCCGCCGCCGTAGGGACGCCCCATCGCGGTGCCGCCGAACTGTCGATCCAGCACCTGCAGCCGGTCGCGGCGACGATCCACATAGGCCAGCACGTCCTGACCCTGGTCGGTGTAGACCAGGTAGAGTCCGCGGCCCTTCTCGTCCCAGCCGATGCTGTCAATGGAGCGATCCAGATCCGCCAGCAGCTGCCGTGGCGACCCCTCGTCGAGTTCCATGACATATAGCCGCGTCGCGTGCGCGGCCAGCTTGCGGTCGTCGAAGCCCAGCCAGGCCAGCCAGCGACCGTCCGGCGACAAGCTTGGCGCCGCGTCGGGGCCATCGCGGCTGGTCAGCGCGCGAAGCTCGCCCGAAGCGATGCTCAGCCGGTAGATTTCCGAGTCCAGCGGATCGTTGCGCGGGTCGCGATTGGCGCTGACCAGCAGGCTGCTGCCGTCATTGGACCACTGCAGCGGCCCGCGGTAGTCGACTTCACCGTGGGTCAGCTGGCGTGCGCTGCCGCCTTCGGCAGGCAGCACGAAAACCTGACTGGCCCCGCGCTGCAGATAGCCCTGGCCGTCGCTGCGATAGCGCAGCTCCTCGATCACCTTAGGTGCCGGCGCCCATTTCGCGCCCTTCGGCGCCTTGGGCAGCTTGGCCCAACTCACCGCCTCTTGCGGCACGAACATGGTGAAGGCCAGCCACTGACCGTCTGGCGACCAGCTCAAGCCGCTGGGACTGCCGCTGAGCGAGGAAACGGCTGCGCTACGGCCACTTTCCATCCAGCGCACGTGGACTTGCGCCGATCCGTCGCTACGCTGCACCCAGGCCAAACGGTCGCCATCGGGAGACCACGCCGCCGAACCGGCGTTCTGTCCGATCTGGGTCAGCGGCTGATGCATGGAGGAGCCAATGCCGCGAAGCCATAGCGTCGACAGTCGCCGATCGCGCAATCGATCGAAACTCATCCGCTGATAAACCACGCTGCGCCCGTCCGGCGACACCGCCGGGCGGTCAGCCCACTCCAGCTCGAAGACGTCCATGGGCTGCAGGCTGGTCGGCGCGTTGGCGGCCATGAGCGGCGCTGCGAGCAACGACAGGCAGAGGGAGCAAAGCCAGTTCGGGATGGGCATGAGTATTCTCGGCAAGTGCGATGGGCGCGATGATTGCCATACTATGGTGGAAGCGGCGTCAGTAGGCGCAAGCCAATACAGTCCTTTCCATTGCTTTGCGGCCCGAATGAATCCTATTGTCTACGCCATCCCGGTTTTCTTTGCCCTGATGCTGATCGAGGGTTGGATCGGCTGGCGCCGCGGCTTGGTGGTCTACCGGCTCAGTGACGCGATCAGCAGCATTGGCTTGGGCACCCTGTCGCAGGCGCTGGGACTGCTGTCGAAAACAGTCAGTCTGGGCATCTACCTGCTGGCCTTTGAATACGCACGCCTGACCACCCTGCCCGCCGATTCGCTCTGGGTCTGGATCGGCGCCCTGCTGCTTTACGATTTCCTCTACTACTGGCATCACCGACTTGGCCACGAGATGGCCGGGCTGTGGGCAGCCCACGTGGTCCATCACCAGAGTGAGGACTACAACCTGTCCACCGCGCTGCGCCAGACCAGCAGTGGATTCCTGTTCGGCTGGATCTTCTATCTGCCGATGGCGCTGATCGGTGTGCCGCCGTTGGTTTTTGTGGTCGTTGCGCTGATCGATCTGCTCTACCAGTACTGGATCCACACCGAGCAGATCGGAAAACTGGGCTGGTTTGATCGAGTCTTTGCCTCGCCCTCCAATCACCGCGTCCACCACGCAGTCAACGAGCGCTATCTGGACCGCAACTATGGCGGCATCCTGATCCTCTGGGACCGGATCTTCGGCACCTTTGTCGAAGAGGATGACAACGAAAAGCCGGTCTACGGCACCCGCGCGCCGCTGCGCAGCTTCGACCCCATACGGGCCAATCTGCAGGTCTATCGCCAGCTGATCGCCGACGCCATGCGCACTCGGCGCTGGTCCGACAAGCTGCGCCTGTGGATCAAACCACCCGGCTGGCAGCCGGCCGATCTGGCCGCGGCGGCCCCCAGAGCGCCCTTCGATCTGGAGCAGGCGCGGCACAAATACGACCCAACGCTCGACGGTAGCACTCAGCTCTATGTCGGTCTGCAGTTTGCCCTGACCATCGTCGCCACCACCATCCTGCTTGCGCTTAGCAACGACCTCAGCTGGACCGCGCTGGCCCTATCCTGCGTCTGGGTAATCGTCACCCTGTGCTCCCTGGCCGCAATCCTGGAAGGACGGCGTCGCTGGCCGCTGGAGGTGGCGCGTCTGGCGGTGCTGGGGCCGTTGGCGCTGTATTGGTACGCCACCGGCGCTGCGCAGCCGTGGATGACCGCGGCCGTGCTGGTACTGACTCTGGCATCGGTCGTCCACGCCAGTCGGGCGCTGCGATCGGCGCCACTGCTGGAGGCGGATTCGGCAACCAGCCCGCGCTAGTTCGGAGCTTCCGGTGGGGCTTTCGCACCCGGAGTGGGAGACCAGGTCAGACTGAGGTGAGTTATGCAAGTGAAGGTCCTGGGTCTTGCGATCGTGGTCTCGATGGCTGTCACGCCGGTCGCCGTCCACGGTGACGAAGAGCGCGCCAGAGAACCTGTGGTCTTCGCCTCCAGCGACGGGCGCTGCTATGCACGCTCGGTAGCGCTGGACGGCGATCGGGATACGGGCCACACCTCGGTTTACTGGGCAAAGGACAGTGAAGGCACCGCCGTTGACCACTATCCGTGGTATGCATGGTCCATGCACCTGCATTGCGGATACGACGGCTCAGCAATCTACATCGTCCGTCGGGGGCATTGGCCACGTGGCCGCACTGCCTCGTCCAATCACCTGGCGCTTGGCTTCTACGCCGCTGGCGAAGTCATCGCCGAGCATTCGACGTTGGACATTGCCGGCGAGGCTGAAAACGTTCGCCCTTCGGTCTCGCACTATCGAGTATTCGACTCCATCGAAGGGATACGGTGGTGCCAGAACCGCGTGCTATTCCTGGCAACCGCAGTCGATGGACGGCGACTGCAGTTCGAACCGGCGATCGGCACGATGGAAGTAGTCGAAAGCGATGCCTGTTTCTCTCCTCGGACAACCGAGACAGCACGCTAACCAGTCTGCACGCCTGATCGGCTGAGCGCGACCGTTCGGTAAAGGTCGCCAAGTTTGACAATGCTGTCCCCTTCAAGACTCATTCTGCGCTTGCATGTGAAGCCGGAGGCAGACAGCATGCACGGCTCATTCACAATAGGAGGGTTTATGGGGAAGGGGCTAGCGGTACTGGGTATGGCAATCGGAATGGCTTTGTCGCCAGCGCTGGAAGCAGCGAGCGTGGTTACCGATTGGAACGAGGAAATGTTGTCGGCGATTCGCAATACCGGTCCGCGACCCACCGTGGTCTCGCGCAGCTTGTATATCGTGTCCGCCGCGCAGTACGACGCCTGGGCGGCCTACGACGCTACCGCCCTGGCGGTAACTCCAGCCAATCGTGACTTGCGGCAACCCCCGGCCGAGCACAATGAAGCCAATCGTGCCGTCGCGGTCAGCTATGCCGCCTACTTCACCCTGGTAGACCAGTTCCCCTCCCGAGTCGCTCAGTTCGATGCGTTCATGCAAGAGCTGGGCTTGGATCCGGCCGTAGAGAGTGAGTTGCCGGCAGCATCGGCGGTAGGTCGTCTCGCCGCTCAGGCGGTCCTTGCCGACCGCTCCGACGACAATTCGCATCAATCGATCAACTACGCCGATCTGCCTTCGCAGCCCTTTCCCAGCTTCTATGCGCCGATCAACTCCGCCGACCCTGAGGCGGCAAACGCTCCCGGCAATGCCGGCTTCAATGCCAATCACTGGCAACCGCTGCGCGTGCCCACCGGCACCGTCGTGGACATGGACGGCTTTCCCGTAGCTGATCCCAACGATCCCAGCAGCTTTGCCGATCAGGCCTTTCTGACCCCACATTGGGGTGCGGTGGATACCTTTGCCGTCGGCGACCCTAGAGACCTGCTCCCGCCGGCACCTCCGCAGCGTGGATCCGATCGACCGTACATTGATGCAACCGGCGCGCTATCGACCGAAGACGAAGCCTGGAATTCGCAGTTCGATGAGGTACTGGCCTTCAGCGCCGGACTCACCGATGAACAAAAGGTGATCGCCGAGTTCTGGGCCGACGGCCCGCGCTCTGAAACTCCCCCGGGGCACTGGAATCAGCTTGCCCAGGGCGTGGCGGTGCGCGATCAGCACGACATCGGCCAGGATGCGCGCATGTATCTGGCCCTGAATGCGGCGGTCATGGATGCTGGCATCGTCACCTGGTACACCAAGCGCGTCTACGATTTCATACGTCCCGCATCGGCCATTCGCCACAAATACGCCGGACAGATGGTCGAAGCCTGGGCTGGTCCCGATCTGGGCACCCAGCTGATCGCCGGTGAAGATTGGCGTCCGTATCAGGACTTGCGCTTCGTTACCCCGCCGTTTGCCGAATTCACCTCCGGCCATAGCGGATTTTCCGCCGCGGCAGCCAGCGTGCTGACCGCGATTACCGGCAGCGATGCCTTCTACGACGGCATCACCACCATCGGCAAGGATCTCAATGGCGACGGCGAGGAGGACTTTCTGGGTCAGCACATTGCCCTGCCCGGGTCGAATATGTTCGAGGGTAGTCCCGCCGAATCGGTGACGCTGCGCTGGTCGACCTTCAAAGATGCCGCGGACGAAGCCGGCATTTCACGCCTGTACGGCGGCATCCATATCCAGGATGGCGATCTGCACGGGCGCACCATCGGCGAACGCGTGGCGGATGCGGTATTGGCCAAAGTCGGGGCGCTGTTTGCCGGCAACCGTTTGATCGACGGCAGCCTAAGCGGCAGTTGGTATCACCCCGACCGCGCTGGCGAAGGATTCATGATCGAAGTGCTGCCCGATGGTCGGGTGATCGCCTCCTGGTACACCTATGACGCAGAGGGTCGTCAGGTCTGGCTCTACGGCACTGGCGAGATTGACGAGCAGGGCGTTGCCAGGGTGGAGGTCTACATCACTGATGGCGCTCGCTTCGGCTCCGCCTTCGATCCCAATGACGTCAACCTGGTGCTCTGGGGCACGCTGACCTTCCGCTTCAGTGACTGCGATCACGGCAGCGTCAGCTTTGCGCCCATCGTCGCCGGATTCGAGTCCGGCACGTTGAGTATCGAGCGTTTGAGCGCAATCGCAGGGACCCGCTGTAGCGAGTAGAATCACGCCCCCGTCGCCCTACGGGCGGCGGGGATCCATCCGGGACCGCGCTCAAGGCCTTCGCTGCCGACGGCCCGAAAACCAGGTGAAGAACAGCAGCAGTGCCAGCGGAATCCCGTGAGCAAGGCCGATCGCGATCTGGGACGTCCGAGCGTGGGCCGCCAGGACCCGCTCAGGCGCATCCATCCTTTCAACTATGCGCGTGCATGGGGGCAACTCCGACTGCTCCAAGCCCTCCTTTAGGACCTCGTAGTATCTGCGCATATCGCGGCTGTCGCGCTCGGCAAAGTGCTGATATTGCTCGCCCCCCCGCCCGGCGCCGTCATTCGATACGAAACGCTTGGTGCCCAACCACACACACTGGGTGCCTGCTGCGATGGCAGCGCTCACCTGCTCCCGGTCCTCGCTTCCAGAAACCAAAGGCATGACCTGCCAAGTCGTGCCGTGCTCCTGATTGGCATGGGTCTTGTGTTGGTTGCCCAAGCTGCGGCGAAAATCACGCTGGCCCAGCCACGGCAAGGTGCGAGCCTGCTCGATTCGATACACTCCTTCAGGCTCGTGTTGCACCAGTTCATCGACGCTACTGAGGAGGGTCAGCGGACGCCGGTGCAGCCACAACGCTCCATCGAGCGTGTGCAGCAGCACCAATAACGATGCGAAATGGCAGATGGCCAGTGCAGCGACGTAGGACTCGGGAAGCTGCGCCGGGCTGCGCGCCAACCGACCTTCAATGAGCCTGCGCGGGATTCGGGCAACGCGTTGGTACTGGACGATCAGAGCGAGTCCCAGCACGCCAACCAGCATGAATCCGATCGTGCTGCCCGCAATGCGGGCCACGGGTAATGCCAGCAGCAGCACCAGCGCCGCAATGAGCACAAACAACAGATGGCATAGCAGCAAGTAAACCAACTGCGCCAGGACGCCAGACTCGCCCTCTTTCGATGGCCCTAACAAACGCCCACTCGCGCTGCCCCCCTGGCCCGTGCCGGAAGGATGAGCGCGGTGCTCCGCCCGGAGGACCGTTCAGACTTGGCTGGAAGTCGACCGCAAAAAAGCGCAGGCGCGCTGAACCGCGCCTCGCTATGCACATCACGATTCAAGTTCTGGGCTCCCGCAGATCGACAGCTCCGATCTTAACCGCTACCGCTAGCTCGGATTACCCATGAGCGTTGCTAGTGTGGTGAACCGTTAATGCCTTGAATTCACAGCGCTAGTGAGCCAATTCCCTGAATGCTGCGTTGCTCGTCGTCACCATAGCCCTGCTATGCCTCCTCCTCGCGCCTTGCCTCAGGAATTGTCCATCGGAACTAAAGTCAACGAATTAATGGCTCACCACACTAGCGATGGTTTCGCGGGAGACGAATGATCGCGGGCTAGCGCCCTTCGTGATCCTCCAGACCCATGTCGCGACGCTGTATCGAACGCGTCGTCTCGCGTCCGTTCTCGCGCATCGCGCGCCATTCGTCGCGGCTGTGGCAGACCTTCCTGCCTAGGCGGCTGCCGGAAGTGGGCATGCGCTTGCAGACCATGGTCTTCCGATCCCATTTCTCTTCCATGGTCAAACCCTTGTTGTCCATGCCTCGCTCCAGAGTGGAGGACAGCGAGTTGCCGTTGTTCTCGTCTTCGGTTTCAACCTGAGGCAGCGTCTTCGGCGTTTCGGAGTCTTCAGCCCACAACGCCGTAGACACAGTCAGCGCCAGCGCGGCAATCAAAAGTTTGCTCATGGTTCCATCCTCAATATCGGCGAGCCTTAACCATCGCAGCCTGAGGTGTCCGTACGCGTACCAATAATCGCGCATTCACGTTGTGGTGCACTTGGCACCGCTCACCGTCCGATTCTGTATCGGCACGGATGCGGGACAATCCGTGACTTGAACCACCGCCTCCACAGCACCGGCCCAAATCGCCACGGCATCGCGGCGGCACGCGCCCAACGCAAGCGCCGCAGCGTTGATTGCTAGCTAGTTGCCCCGTTGGTCCAGACCGGCATCGCGGCGCTGTATCGAACGGGTCGTCTCGCGACCATTCTCGCGCATCGCGCGCCATTCGGCGCGGCTGTGGCAGACCTTGCGACCCAACCGACTGCCCGAAGTCGGCACCCGCTTGCAGACCATGGTGTCCTTGTCCCACTTCTCTTCCATGGTCAGCCCCCTGTTGTCTATGCCCCGCTCCAGGGTGGAAGACAGCGAGTTGCCGTTGTGTTCGTCCTCAGTTTCAACCTCCGGCAGCGTCTTCGGCTGGGCGGAGTCGTCAGCCCACAACGCTGTAGACACGGTCAGCGCTAGCGCGGCAATCAATAGCTTGATCATGGTTCCATCCTTGATTTCGGGGCGATGTCCAACCATCGCAGCCTGTGGTGACAGTACGCGTACCAATAATCGCGCATTCGCGATTGCCGCTCGCTGAGTCCTGCAAGGGACGATTCCGTCCCGGCGTGTGGCTGCAGGGTGCGGTGACGGCTGTTGAGCCCACTAATGAAGCGATCACGTCCGGCAGTAAGGTCGCCGCTGCTCAAAGCAGATCTTCAACAGCGACCCTCGACAAGCTCGGCGCTGACTCGAATGCTGCTTCAACCTGCGTATCCCGACTTGGCGATGCCATCGGCGCCGGACCTGCATTGAGCAAATCGCTAAAGTAGATCGCTAGTCGTTGTCCAGGCCCATGTCGCGGCGTTGGACGGCCCGGGTGGTTTCCCGCGCGTTTTCACGCATCGCTTGCCACTCTGCTCGGCTATGACAGACCTTGCGGCCCAAGCGGCTGCCCGAGGTCGGCATCCGCTTGCAGACCATGGTGTCCTTGTCCCACTTCTCTTCCATGGTCAGCCCGCGGTTGTCCATGCCCCGCTCCAACGTGGAAGACAGCGAGTTGCTGTTGTCCTGATCCTGGCTTTCGACCTCCGGCAGGGTCTTCAAATCCTGATTGTCGGCCGCGTCAGTAGGCTTGGCCGCCTCGTCCGCGAACGCCGACAGCGACACAGCAAGCGCTAATACGGCAATGAGTACTTTGGTCACGACTCTTTACTCCTGTTCTATAAAATCACCCTCAGGTGACAACTGTGAAAGCGTAGCAAACATCGTGTGTGCGCCACGTCGGCTTAACCATTGATGGCAAACTGCTGCCGTCCAATTCGCAACCAAGTCGGGGTGTCGGTGCGGCTTTGCAACTAAACTGCGGGCCGTCTACGACCGCATTGGGGAAAACTATGAAGCGTTGGCTGTCGCTGTTGGGTCTGGTGGTTTGCGGAATCGCGCAAGCCGAAATCCAAACGCGCGAGATCGTCTACGAGGCGGACGGGGCAACCCTGTCTGGCTATGTCGCTTGGGACGATGCGTTGGAGGGCAAGCGACCGGGCGTGCTGGTGGTCCACGAGTGGTGGGGCCACAACGACTATGCGCAGCGCCGCGCCCGTGATCTGGCTGAGCTGGGCTATGTCGGCTTCGCGCTGGACATGTACGGCGATGGCAAGCTCGCCGAGCATCCGGACGACGCCGGCAAGTTCATGCGCGCGGTGGTCAGCAACTTCGACGGCATGAAGGCTCGCTTTGAATCGGCGCAGCAGCAGCTGCTCAAGCACGATCATGTCGACGCGGAGCGGATTGCGGCGATCGGCTACTGTTTCGGCGGCGGCGTGGTGTTGAACATGGCCCGTATCGGTGCACCGCTGGCCGGCGTGGTCAGCTTCCACGGCAGCCTGGGGCCGGTTGCGGGCAAGGCCGAATCAGTCAAGGTGCCCATCCTCGCCCTCAACGGCGCGGCGGATCCCTTCGTCAGCGCAGACGCGATAACGGCTTTCAGGGAAGAGATGGACGCGGCAGGAGCCGACTACACCTTCGTCAACTACCCCGGCGTCAAGCACAGTTTCACCAACCCGGGCGCAACGGCAGTGGGTGAGAAGTTCGAACTGCCGCTGGAATATGACGCCGACGCCGACGCGGCGAGCTGGAAAGCGATGCAGGAGTTCCTGGACCGGGTTTTTGCCGACGGCTAGCGATTTCGGACCTTGTGCTCCGGTCGAATCGCTCGACCGGAGTTGCCAACTGGGATACCGGCGAACGGCTGTCCTGGCTGGAGACGCTGAGTATCTCCAGGTTCGATGCCGATCCGGCACTGTTCGCCAAGCCGGAGCAGGCGACCTGCTCGACTCGCTTCAGCGCCTTAGTCCAACGTTCCGTCCGGCAAACTGCGACACCGCTTGCCAGGGCAGGAACTGCGCGCAACCGGCGCAGTCCGAGCGGCAACCTCACCCATGGAGTTGCCCATGCTTCGAGCACTGCTGCTGTTGACCATCACCCTGCTGCCCTTCACCGTGACGGACGCGCGAGCGGGATCGGCTTCGACCGACGCCAAGCAAATCGTCATGTACGTCATGCCCCAGTGCGGCTACTGCGAGCGTGCCCGCAGCTATCTGCGCGAGCGCGGCCTGGACTGGCGGGAGATCGATATTGCCGCCAGCGCCGAGGCCAAGGCCGAGTTCGACGCCCGTGGCGGCGCCGGCACGCCGCTGATCTACGTCGGCGAGCAGCGAGTCAGCGGCTTCAATCGGGAACGGCTAGAGCAGCTGTTGGACGCCGCTGAAAGTTGATTGTCCACTGGGCCCTGGGCCTCCTCCCTGGGCCCTTCTTCACTAGCACTCCTACTGCCGCGCACAGACTCCTGGTTCAGAGACCAACCAAACCGACGCCAAGAAAAACTTGCTAACCGTTTTCGCCAAGCTGCGTCCTACCCTGCATTATTGATCCGCGGCCGCCGCCGGGCGCGCAGTACCGGCAGCGGGGCCGCAGAACGCAGGCGAGGTGGGCCTTTCGTGCAAATCGACGACGACGTGCTGGTTGGCGAAATCCTGGCCGGTTCACAGCTCGCCTTCGGCGTGCTGGTCAATCGCTATGAGCGGCTGATCTACCAGATCAGCTACCGCCATGCGCAGTGCGCGGAATCGGCCATGGATCTGTGTCAGAACGTGTTCTTGAAGATCCACCAGCGTCTGGACAGCTATCAGGGCAGCGGTACCTTCAAGGGCTGGATGCTGCGGCTGGCCCACAATGAATGCCTGGACTGGCTACGGCGGCAGCGCCACGAACAGCACAGCGTGGATCTGGATGAGCTGGATCTGCCCTCCGGCGCAGCCGCCCCCGAGGCTGCGGCCAACCACGCCGACCAGCAGCGCGTGCTGCAGGCCGAACTGGGCAAACTGAGTGAGAAGCACCGCCTGGCGGTCAACCTGCGCTACTTCGAGCAGTATTCGCTCAACGAGATCGCCGAGGTGCTGGAATGCAGCGAAGGCACGGTCAAGAGCATCCTGTTTCGCGCCCTGAGCAAGCTGCGCGGCCGGGCGGCCTTTCAACGGAGAGAAGCCTATGTCTGATTGCAGTGATGTGCGAGCACTGATCGAGGATCTGCTGGCTGGGCAGTTGGACCCGGACCGGCGGCGTCAGCTGGATCAGCATCTGGCCGAATGTGATTCCTGCCGCTCTTTGGTGGAGATGCACGAGCAGCTGGAACAGCTGGCCGAGCCGGCGCCGATGCCGTCGCGCAGTGAGTTTCGGCGGATGCGCTCTGAACTGCTGGCGATGACCGGCGACGCGGCGCGCAAGAGGCCGACACCGCCGCCGGTGCAGC
>JAUIFV010000053.1 GCA_030430155.1 Gammaproteobacteria bacterium | reverse complement strand
GCTTTCTTGGGTTCAGCTTTCTTAGGAGGAGCTTGCTGGCTTTCGGAGAGATCTTTGAAACTGGCGAGCTTCACCTTCGCCGAACGGAAACTGCCATCGTGGTGATAGGCGACCTGAACTTCATCACCCGGTTTCATCTTCTTGATTGCTCCGATGAGCTCCTCGATGGACTTCACGGCTGCACCGTTGATCTTCTTGATGATATCGTTGGCTTTGATGCCTGCTCTCTCAGCGGGGGAATTTGGAATCACACCAGTGACCTGGACGCCTTCGTCGCTGTCAGCCAGTTGAACTCCGAGCACGGGTTGGTCGGGAGAAGGAGCGGATTGTTGAGCAGCTCTGTTGAAACGTTCTCCTGATTCCTTTCCAGCAAGAAGCTCGTCCCACTGACGGTGGTAAACCTCGATGGGCACGTGCCGGTTTTCCATCAGGCTTTGTCCAATGTTGGAGTGAATGCCGATGACTTTTCCCTTTGTGTCGAATAGCGGGCCTCCGGAATCACCACCGACGACGGCGGTATCGGTTACGATAAACTGGCGGTTGGCCAGGACGCGTCCGAGACGGACGGGTGGTTTGCGCATGGGATCAAACCCACCGGAGTGCCCGAGGGCGATGGTCCATTGGTTGCGCTTGAGTGCCTTGCTCTGTCCGGCCTCGACGAAGGGATACTTTCCGGGCTCCTCAATTTGAACCATGGCGGCATCGCGGTCGTAATCGGCACCGAGAGCCTTTCCGGTCTTACGTGTTCCGTCCGGAAAAATGACGGTCATGCCATCCTTCATGCCGGCGGTCACGTGCGCGGCGGTGAGGATGAGCCCGTCCTCACTGACAACCACTCCGCTTCCGGCACCGCGGCCATTTTTGGCAATGAGGCAGACGGTGGCCGGCTGGGCCACAGCGATCAGCGCCGGTCCGCCCGATGAGGCCGGCCAGGTGCTCACTTTCCAGGTCAACGTCACCGGGACCACCGGCAACCTGGCCTTCGACGCGGCACCCGCGGTCAATGCCACCAGCGGCGATCTGAGCTTCACCTCCACTGCCGACACTGCCGGCGTAGCCACCGTCAGCGTGGTGCTGATGGACGATGGCGGCACCGCCAATGGCGGCGTCGACACCAGCCCGGCGCAGACCTTCACCATCACCGTCACCGGCATCAACGATCCGCCGGTGTTCACCGCCGGACCCGATCAGACCATCGATGAGGACGCCGGCGCGCAGAGCGTGGCTGCTTGGGCCACCGGCATCGACGATGGCGACGGCGATGTCGTGCAGATGCTCACCTTCATGGTCAGCAATGACAACGCGGCCCTGTTCGCGACTGCTCCGGCAGTCTCGCCCACCGGCACGCTGACCTACACCCCGGCTGACGACGCCAACGGCGTGGCCAACGTCTCGCTGTTCCTGATGGACGACGGCGGCACCGCCAACGGCGGCATGGACTCCAGTCCGACGCAGATGTTCACCATCACCGTCAACGCCATAAACGATCCGCCGGTGAACACCGTGCCTGCGACCCGCTCGGGCGATGAGGACACGGTGATCGACTTCACCGGTGCCAATCTGATCAGCGTGGCCGATGTGGACATCGCCGCCGGCACGCTGACGACTGATCTTGCCGTGCTCAATGGCACTCTGAACCTGACCGCCGCCGGCACCGCCATGCTCACCGGCAACGGCACCGGCAATGCGCAGGTCAACGGCAGCCTGGCCGACGTTAATGCGACGCTGGCCAGCCTGACCTACACCCCGACTCCGGACTACAACGGCAGTGACAGCCTAACCGTCAGCAGCAATGACAATGGCAGCACCGGCGCTGGCGGCCCGCAGGGCGACACCGACGTGGTCAATATCAGCGTCAACCCGATCAACGACCCGCCGGTGAATACCGTGCCGGGGATGCAAACGGTGGCGGGCGGCATGCTCGAATTCAGCACCACCAACGGCAACGCGGTCAGCGTAATCGATATCGACGCTGATCCGGGCAATATGCAGGTCGACCTTTCAGTCACTGCGGGCACGCTGAGCGCCATCCCCACCGCTGGCGTGACCATCGTTGGCAACGCCAGCGCCAATGTGCGGTTGACTGGCCTGCAAAGCGACGTCAATACCGCGCTGGACGGGTTGACCTACGTCCCCGCCGGCGCTGGCGCCGATACGCTCACCGTGCTCACCGATGATCTGGGCAACACCGGTGCCCCGGGTCCGCTCACTGACAGCGACACGGTGACTATATTCATCGACGCGGCACCCTTCGTGAGCAGCACCACGCCGGCCCAGGGCGGCACCATCGCCAGCAACGGCACTGCCCGCATCGACATCAGCGAACAGGTCGACTTGGCCAATGGTGGCATCGTGCTGAACTGCGTGCCCTCCGGCGCCAACTTCGTCCAGGGTCCGGTTGCCAACGACAACACCTTCGGCTACGTCGGCTTTGGTCAGCCCGGCGATGACTGCACCATCACCGTGACCTCGACCCTGATGACCGACGTCGACACCATCGACCCGCCCGATCAGCTTGACGGCAACAATGACGGCGACGGCATGGACGGCGATGTCGACGATTTCGTACTCAGCTACAGCATCGATGCGGCGCCGGTGGTCACCGCCACCAGTCCGATGAACGGCGGCGACGTCGCCAACAATGCCGTATTCGTGGCGACCTTCAGCGAGCCGGTCGATCTGGCCATGGGCGGTTTCACCCTGTTCTGTGGCGGCCCCATTGCGGTCACCCCCAGCGGCTCGGGCACCAATACACTCACCTTTACCCCGGTGGCGCCGTTGCCCAACGGTTCAAATTGCACCGCAACTTTGCTGGCGGCCAGTATCACCGATAGCGACAGCTTCGATCCGCCGGACAATCTGCCCGCTGACGTGGTCGTCAACTTCGACGTCGACGGCCCACCGGTACTGCAGACACGCTTGCCGGCCAATGGCGCCATGCAGGTCAGTACTACGACCACGGTCGAATTCGAGTTCAATGAACCAGTTGATGCCGGTGCCGGTGCGATTACGCTTGACTGCGGCGGCCCCATCGCCGGCACGCTCAGCGGCAGCGGTACCTTGACGCTAGTCTTTACTTCGGCCGCTGCCCTGCCCGAAGCGACCGCCTGTACGGCCACGGCGGTCGCCGCCGCGATCACGGACAGCGACAGCCTGGACCCGCCCGACAACATCCCGGCCGATATCGTGACCATGTTCACCACAGATGCGGCGCCAACGGTGGTGACGACAGTGCCGGCCAACGGCGCTCTGCTGCAGGCGCCGACGGGCACCATCACGGTGAATTTCTCCGAGTCGGTCAACTTCGACACCACCGCCAATGCCGCCAACACCAGTTTTGATTTGGAGTGCCCGGCAGCCACGCCGGCGAACTTCACCGTCACCACTGCCAGCCCGGCGATGAGCGTCGTGCTCGATCCCGATGATCTGGCGATCGCGGGCGAGACCTGCACGCTGACCGTCCGCGCCGCAGGCATCAGTGACGTCGACGCCGGGGACCCGCCCGACAACCTGACTGCGGATGTGGTCGTGACTATCGAGTACGATGATCCGGCCGTTGCCGTCGACGACAGCTACAACGTCACCCCGCATCTGCTGCTCAGCATTGGCGCCGCAGCGCCGCAGGGCGGCGGCGTGCTCGGCAACGACACGCTGGGCGGCAGCAACGTAATTACCGGCTTTGGACCGGCCGGCAACTGCAATCTGGTCGCGCCCAATGGATCCAATGCCGCCGCCTCCACGGCCGGTGGCCGGGTGGTGTTGGATACTGACGGCAGCTTTGTCTACGGCCCACCGGCCGCGCTGGTGGACAACGCCTTGCCGACTCCAGAGGACACCTTTTGTTACACCCTGACCGGTGGCATCGTCGGCACCGTGGAATTGAATCTTGCCTTGACCGAGCTGGTCTGGTTCGTAGACGCCGCCTATGCTGGGGCCAACGGACCCTCGGATGGCACCCAGGCTCGACCACACGTCAACCTTCCTGCAGTGGCTGCGGTCGATACGGCCAACGACGTTATCCACATTGCCGCCAATGCGAGCAGTTACACCGGCATCACCCTGGAGGCTAACCAGCGTGTGGTTGGCGCTGGCAGCGGCAGTGATCTGGCCACAATCAGCGGGATCATGCCGGTTGCAGGTAGCTCATTCCCGGCGCTTGGTGGCACTCGCCCGACGATCGCGGGAACCGGTTTCACGCTGGCCATGAACAACACCATCCGCGGGCTGAACGTCGGCAACACGGGCAACTCAGGGGTGTTTGCGCCAGCCGCCTTCGGAACCCTGACCATGTCCGAGGCCAGCATTGTCGGTACCGGACGAGCGATCAACTTCAACGGCTCCGGCACCGCCAATCTGACCCTGGATGAGATCACCAGCAGCAGCGGCGGTTTCAATGGGATCATCATGAGCGGCGTCGGCGGCACCATTAACGTCGGCGCAGGCGGCACCAACGTCGGTGGCACCACCGGCGGCGATGCGATATTCATTCAGAGCGCTCCGGCCGCAACCAACTTCAGCTTTGGTGCTACGACTGTGAGCGGCACAGGCGCAGGCGGCATTACGCTGAACGCCAACAATGCAGGTGCCACCATTGGCTTTGCCAGTCTCAGCGTGATGACTTCTAACGGCCATGGTCTGGTCGCCAGCGGTGGCTCTGTCAACATCGGTGGCGCAATGAACACCATCACTGCCACCGGCGGACCGGCGATCAGCGTTTCCGGGATCAACACCGGCCCCGGTTGGACTTTCAGCAACCTGTCATCGACCAACAGCGCGACAACCGGCATCAATCTGAACAACATTACCGGCAACATAAATGCCACTGGCGGGAACATCTCAGGCTCGACCGGCACCGCCTTCCTCGCCCAGGGCACCTTGGGAGCCACCAGCTACGCCGGCAGCATAAGCAAGACCAGCGCCGGTAGGCTGGTGGATATTGGTGCCGGCGCCAGTGGCACGCTGACGCTGTCGGGTGACCTGAGCTGCACCGCAAACTGCAGTTCCGGCGCAGGCAACCACGGCCTGCGCATCACCAATCGGACCGCCGGGAGTATCACCCTCAGTGGCGCCAACAAGATCTTCCGGCCCAACCCGGCCCCGGCCAACACGATGTGGCTGCTCGAGAACAACACCGGCGCCACCATCAACGTCAGCGGTGGCACCGCTCTTGGGATCATTGGTACGCCGCTGCTGGGACCGGCCTATGTCTTTAGCGGTGGGGGAACGATCAATCTGAGCGGCAACATGGAAGGACGCACGCTCGGCGCACGCCTGATTGATATCGATGGCGTCACGCTGAGTGGTTCCCCGGGCATCGGTGGCTTCTTCACCGATGGCGCACTAGGCACCGGGGTTCCCGCGATCGAGATCACCAACAGCGCAGCACCGGCCGGGATCACCTTCGCCTCGCCAATCCGGCTGGATAACGATGATGCAGGCGAATCCGGCGGCGGTATCCGCTTGGTCAACAACACCGGCACCTATAGCTTCCCCAACATCGGCATCTCGGGGACCGGTATCACCAGCACCGATACAACCGCGCTGTTTGCGTCCAATGCCGGCACCATCAACGTGGGCAATCTGTCGACCGCGAATTTCGCTACCAATGGCGGTCCGGTCATCGACGTGCAGAACACCACGGTCGGCACCGGCGGCATCATCGCCACCAGTGTGACCAGCCTCGGTGGGGTAAACGGCATCATCCTCAACAACACCGGCACCAATCCCGCTTTGACCGTGCAGGGCGGCGGTACGCCGGGCAGCGGTGGCACGATCAGCAACAAGACTGGCGATGGCATGCGCCTGGAAAGCACTCAGGGGGTGACCCTGAATTTCGTCAACTTCAGCAACACCGCCAGCACCAACGGCCCTGGCCCCTGCGGCAACAATGTCACCGGCAACACTGGCTGCAATGCCGCCATCGACATGTTGGCAGTCTCCGGCATTACGCTGAATGGCCTGAGCATCACCGGCGACCCGCAGTACGGCATCAATGGCAACGGCGTGGCTGGGTTCATGCTCGACAACTCAACCATCAACGGCGCCGGCAACGAGGTGCAGGAAGATGGCGTGCGATTCATCAACCTCACCGGCAACTCGCTAATCCGCAACACCACGCTGCAGAACAGTCACGACAACCATCTGCGGATCTACAACACGGTGGCGACCGCCTTGAATCTGATCGTCGAAGAATCCGTGCCAGGCAGCAGTCGTTTTCTCTCGACCGTGGTCAACGACGGCATTCAGTTCGAGGGCCTCAACAGCGCCAATATGACTCTGAACGTATCTGGCACCGATTTCGACAGCTCGGTCGGCGATCACATTCAGAGCTCCATTGATGACAACGCCACCATGGACATCACCATCCAGAACAACACGATGACCGCCACCAACCCGGCCGTACTCGGTTCTGGCATCACCCTGTCCTCCAGCGGCGACTACACCGGCAGCAAGACCTTCAACATCAGCGGCAACACCATCAACGATGCCAACGCCAAGGCCATCAACGTCAACCTGGGCACCAGCAGCGGCACCGGCACCTACTCTGGACGGGTGCAGAACAACACCATGGGCACTGTCGGCAACTTGCTATCTGGAGGTTTCGGCATCGATATCGTCGGCAACGGCTCGGGCACGCTGACCGCGCTGGTCGACGGCAACACCGTGCGCCAGTTCGACGGCGACCACGCCATCCGCGTGCTGCATCGCGACGGCAACGGTCGGGTCAATGCCACGGTGACCAACAACACGCTGACCACGCCGGACAACGGCGCCTTCAACGGCTTGTCCGCCAATGCCGGCGCCGCTGGAACTGACACCGGTACGGTTTGCCTGGAACTGAATGGAAATACCATGGCGGGCACGGGTTCCGGTGGCGGCAGCGGCACCGATTTCCGCTTGCGCCAGCGCTTTGGAACGACCTACCTGCTGCGCGGCTACACCGGCCTGGCTGGCGATACGGCGGCCGTAGTGAGTTACGTGCAGGGCATCAACCCGGGCGGTGAGACCGGTAGTGCGACGGTCGATGGCACGGGATTCGTCAACACCCCGGGCGGTGCGGCCTGCCCGCAGCCCTGATTCGCTGCTGCCGGCGAGTCTCGTGCTCGCCGGCAACTCAATGATTCGGGTCGTCCGGGTATAAACTGACCTCGCTCCCTCGCCGTGATGCGAGGTTTTTCCGGGGAACGCCGCCATATGTCCGAGCCCTTTCTCGCCGAAATCCGCATGGTCGCCTTCAACTTTGCCCCTGCCGGCTGGGCCTTCTGCGACGGGCAGATCCTGCCCATCAATCAGAATCAGTCGCTGTACTCGCTGCTCGGCACCACCTACGGCGGCGACGGCGAAACCAGTTTTGCCCTGCCCGACATGCGCGGGCGCTCGCCGGTCCATCGCGGCAGCGAGGTCAATCATGGCCAGCGGGGCGGTGAAGAAACGCACACCCTGAGCGAAGCCGAAATGCCCAGCCATGAGCATCAAACCCGGGCCAGCAACGCAGCGGCAACCGACCGCGATCCGCTGGGGCGGGTCCTTGCGCGCAGTCTGAACGTTTATCGCCAGCCGACCGATCTGGTCGACAGCCGCGCGGGAACGGTGCTTGCCGTGGGCGGCGGACAGGCTCACGACAATATGCAGCCCTTCCTCGCCCTCAACTACATCATCGCCCTGCAGGGCCTGTTTCCTTCGGAGTAGCCCATGTCCGAACCCTTCGTTGGTGAAGTGCGCATGTTCGCCGGCAACTTTGCGCCCAGGGGCTGGGCCCTCTGCGACGGTCAGCTGCTTGCCGTGTCGCAGAACGATGCGCTGTTTTCGCTGCTGGGCACGATCTACGGGGGCGACGGCGAGACCACTTTCGGACTGCCGGATCTACGCGGCCGCATCCCGTTGCACGCCGGCAGCGGCCCCGGTCTGTCGCCGCGCGCGCTGGGTGCCAGAGGCGGCGCCGAAGCAGTCACTCTGACTGTCAACCAGTTGCCCTCTCACGACCACGGCCCGATGCAATTCAGCAGCGCTGCTGGTGTCTCCAACGACCCCGCTGCAGCGGTGCCGGCGGCATCACCCAGCAACGATCTGTGGATCGAGGACGTGCAGACCGCCAATCTGGACGCGACCACTGTTTCGATCACCGGTGGCAGCGGCTCGCACAACAATCTGATGCCCTACTTGTGCATCAACTACATCATCGCCCTGTTCGGTATCTATCCTTCGGAGTAGCCATCCCGTGAGCGAACCCTTCATCGCCGAAGTGCGGATCTTTGCCGGCAACTTTGCCCCGCGCAGCTGGGCCTTCTGCGACGGCCAGCTACTGCCGATATCGCAAAACACCGCGCTGTTTGCCTTGGTTGGAACCACCTACGGTGGTGATGGCGAAACCACATTGGCGCTCCCGGACCTGCAGAACCGCGCTCCGATGCACCCTGGACGCGGACCCGGCCTCACGCAGCGCCGCCTTGGCCAGCGCGGCGGCGCGTCCACAGTAGCCCTGACTGAGGCGCAAATGCCCGCGCACAGCCATGTCTGGCGCACCGCTGAAGACCCGGCCGATCTGCAGGCGCCCGGGCCCAACCGAAGCATGACCCGCTCCAGTATCGACGCCTACGCCGCCGCGCCGTCCAACACCGACCTGGCGCCAGAGATGCTGCGCCCTCAGGGCGGCGGCCAGGCGCACAACAACCGCTCACCGTTCATCGGGCTGCACTTCATCATCGCCCTGCAGGGTTTGTTTCCATCGGAGTCATGAGGGAATCGACAGACATCGTGGCGGAGCAGGAAGCACTGCTCCCGAGGCAGCTGCGCGTGCCCGAACAGACCGTCAGTCTGCGCCGCGTGGACGACACCGATCTCAGGTTTCTGCGCGAGCTCTACGGCACAACGCGCGCGCAGGAACTGGCGCAGGTGGACTGGAGCGATGCGCAGAAGGCGCAGTTTCTGGATTTCCAGTTCCACGCCCAGCACACCTATTACAACGAGCACTTTGCCGACGCCCGTCGCGACATCATCGAAGTCGAAGGGAAGCCTGTGGGCAGGCTCTATCTGCAGCTGCGCGCGGACGAGATCCGGCTGATCGACATCGCGCTGTTGCCAGAACAATGCGGTCAGGGTATCGGCGGCGCCCTGCTCGAGGCGATCCTGGGGGCGGGCCGTGCCCGTTCATTGCCTGTCGCCATTCACGTGGAGCAGAACAACCCTGCCCTGCGCCTCTATCAGCGATTGGGATTTGCACAGGTCGAGGAACAGGGAATCTACTACTTGATGCGCTGGACCCCGCCGGCGCAATCGGATTGAAGGAGCAACCGATGACTGAAGCACTCGACGCCGCACTGTTTCGCCGCTGCCTGGGCGACCGCTTCCAACCGCAGCACGACGGCGCCCGCGCGCTCACCCTGCGCGAGGTCAACGACCTGAGCGGCGACAGCGCCCGCGCCGATCATCAGCCCTTCTCGCTGATCTTCACCGATCCCGGCGCCAGCGTCCAAGATGCGCTGCCGCAGGGCATCTATGAGCTCGATAACGAGAAGATCGGGACCTTGGGGATCTTCCTGGTTTGCCTGGGTCCGGATCAGAAGGACCCGGGTAAACCATTGATCTACGAGGCTATATTCAGTTAAGCAACCTCTCAAGGACAGCGGGCGATCCCCCTCCTCGCTCCTGATCTGCCGTCTGTTGCCAAAGAAAGAATGCGGGCAAGATGCCCGCGGTCCAGGGCGCGCTCCGTCTCTGGCTCTTCTGGCTACTGGGGCTGGCTACTGGAACTCGCTTCAAGAACTCGCTTCTCAGCCCGGATAGGCCGCCGCCGCGCGCAAGCCGCAGCTGGCCGGCAGCCCGAGCATCAGATTCATGTTCTGCACCGCCTGACCGGCCATGCCCTTGCCCAGATTATCCAGCGCAACCATCACCGCGCCGTTCCCCTCTGCCAGGGCGCAGCCCATGTCGACAAAGTTGCTGCCGCTCACCGCCGCCAGCCGCGGCGAACCTGGCACTAGTCGGATGCTGTCGGACTCGCCGAAAGCCTGCGCATAGGCCCGATCCAGAACGGCATCGGTCAACTCGCCGGCGGCGAACTGCAGCGTGGCGTAGATGCCGCGCACCAGCGGCGCCGAATGGGTGACCAGCGAATACGGCGCCGCCCAGCCGGCTCGGGCCAGGGCGGCCGACACTTCGAAGCGATGCTGATGCTGCAGCGGCTTGTAGGCGCGAAAATCGTGGGCGCGGGTCGGATGATGGGTGGTAGCCGAGGCGCTGGCGCCAGAGCCGCTGGAGCCGGTGATCGCGCTGGCCGCAACCTGCGCCGGACGATGCGCACTCGGCAGCTGGGCCAGCCACAGCAGGCCCAGACTGAGCGCGGTGGCGAAACAGCCCGGATTGGCAACCCGCGTCGCCCCGGCCAGACGCTGCGGCTGCCAGTCCGCCAGGCCGTATTCAAACTCATCCAGAAACTGCGGACAGGGATGCTCCCCGCCGTAGGCGCGGCTGAAGTCGGCCGCCTTGCGCAGTCGAAAATCGCCCGACAGATCGATCACCCGTAGCCGCTCCAGCAGACCCAGGTCCTGCCACTGCTGGCGATAGCCAGCGTACAAACGACCAAACTCACCATGCGGCAAGGCCGCAAACAGCACCGGGTGCTCAGCCTCGGCCAAAGCACGCCAATTCGGTTCGGACTCAAAACGACCGGTAATCAGCCCGCGCAGATGCGGGTGCACCTCGGCCACTGCGCGACCGGCCTGGCGCTGCGCGATGCCGGCGATGGACTCGACCTGCGGATGCTGCAGCAGCAGCCGATACAGCTCGCCGCCGCCGTAGCCGGAACCACCGAGGATGCTCACCGTTGCGCTGGGTTTGCTCATCATTCCTGTCCGATCTTGCCTGAGCGAGGTGCGACTGTAGCGAAAAATCACAGCGGCTGGTCCGGCTTGCAGGAAATCTCAACGCAGAATGGGTCAACATCGGGATCCCTGATCGCCAGTCACCAACGTCATGCCCGAAGGACCCGAAATTCACCGCGCCGCCGACACCCTGGCCCGCGCGGTGGTCGGCCAGTCGCTGCAGCGGATCTGGTTCGCCAAGCCCGAACTGAAGCAATACGAGGAGCTGCTGGAAGGCTGTCGCGTGCAATCCATTGCACCGCGAGGAAAGGCGCTGCTCACCGAGTTCGAAGGTGGGCTGACGCTGTACACCCACAATCAGCTCTACGGCATCTGGAAGGTGGTGCGACCGGGCGCCAGGCCGGATAGCAAACGCTCGCTGCGGGTGGCCATCGACACCGCCAAGGCCAGCATCCTGCTGTACTCGGCTTCGGATGTAGAGATCTGGCCGAGCACGGAGATCGACCAGCATCCGCTGATTCGCCGTCTGGGACCGGACGTGCTCGATCCGGATCTGGACTTGACGACCGTGGCAACGCGCCTGCAAAGCAAGCGCTTCGCCGGCCGCACCCTGGCCGCGCTGCTTCTGGATCAACACTTCCTCGCCGGCATCGGCAACTATCTGCGCTCGGAGATACTGTTTCAAGCCGGAATCGCCGCCGAGCGCCGGGCCGGCGATCTATCCGAGGACGAGGCGGCCCGCCTGGTCCAGGCCTGCATCGCTATCCCCAAGCGCAGCTATCTCAGCCGCGGCATCAGCCCCGCCGTCGGCATGCGCGCCGACTATCTGAACGACAGTGAATCGTCCTTCCAATTCCACGTCTTCGATCGCGCCGGCGAACCCTGCCTGGAGTGCGGGCAGATCATCGAACGTGTGGAGTTGGCCGGCAGACGCCTTTATCGCTGCACCCGCTGTCAGCGATGAAGTTCACGCAACGAGGCGATTTCAGCCCAATCGGACCGATACGGCTCTGGATCAAAGCAGCGCAATCGGCGAAGGTCTGTACTCACTTGAATATCGGGAGCTCACCATGATCGGCTACGTCACCTTGGGCACCAAGGACATGGGCAAGTCCACCGCCTACTACGACGACCTGCTGGCGCTGCTCGGCGCCAAGCGCTTCATGTCCAGCGACCGCTTCGTCGCCTGGACCACGGGCCCCGGCAAACCGGGGCTCTCGATCGCCCTGCCCTACGATGGCAATCCGGCCACCGTCGGCAACGGGGTGATGGTCGCGCTGGGGGTCAGCAGCAACGACAAGGTGGACGAGGTCTACAAGCGCGCACTCGAACTGGGCGGCAGCGACGAAGGCGAGCCTGGTGAGCGCATGGCGGGCTTCTACGCCGCCTATTTCCGCGATCTGGATGGCAACAAGCTGAATTGCTTCTGCATGACCCAGGGCTGACGCCCGCGCGGCGCGTGGTCTACTTGGCCTCGCCGCCTTCCAGCTTGGCCTGCAGCGACTGCAGCATCGCCTGCACCGGCGGTGCGTCGGGCCGAATCGCCAGCAGCGCCTGCAGATCGGCGATGGCTGCCGCCGTTTCCCCGGCGGCGGCCAGCTGTCTGGCCCGGTAGAACAGGCAGGTTTCGCAGGATGCGTTGTACTCCAACGCCAGATCGAGCCAGGACCTAGACTGGGCCTGATCGCCCGCGGCAAAGCTGGATTCGGCCAGGGCGATGAGCGGCTGGTCGCCAAAATCCAGTCCTTGCCCACCGTAGTGCTTTGCACGCAGGTCACGGTAATGCGCCAGCGCCGCTGACAAGCCGCCCTCAGCAGCGACCTGGCGCAGCTGATCCTCGATCAGCACCGGCCGCGCGTGGCCGCGGTGGCAGGTCATGCACTCCACCCTGACCTCGGCCGGCCCGTCCTCCGCCAAGGCCGTCGGGAGCAGCTGGGCGTTGAGCTGATCAACCATCTGCAGCATGTTTCGGGCCACCCGCTTGGGCGCCTTGTCGTCGCTGGCAAAGTCGTAGCTGGACAGCGGCTCGCCCTCCACACCGACATGACAATGGGTGCAGCGAACGCCCAGCGCGCGGGTGAAGCCCTTCATGGTTTGACCCAGCTCGCGCGGACTGATTTCTGCCGGCAGCACCTGCAGATTCTTGGCGTCGGCGAAGGGGCTGGGCTGGGCAGTTAGCGGACCGCCCACCAGCAGCAGCCACATCAATACGAGGCTGGCTGTTCGAGCAGCGCTGGTTATGTAGGTACTGGAAGGTCGCTGTGCCGTGGTCCGCGGACCGCAAATCGGTGATTCTGGTTTGATCGCGCTGGTCATGGCTGTTCTCCGCTGGTTGGCCGCCCCCAATCTGCGCCACCAGCGCACCCTGCAGATCGCCGTCAGGTCAGCGTCTTGTCAGGAAATGATCCAGGACCCAAGTCCAGCATTGGCGAGCGCTAGCGCGTGGGGCACCATCGTTGTCATGAGCAGCGCCGGCCAGTGGCAGCATTCCCAGCGAGGTCGATGGCCGATCACCCCGGCCGCCGCGGCGCTCGTATTGATCGCCGTACTGGTGCTGGTGCTGATGTGGCAAAGTCTGACCTTGTTACGCGGGTTGCGCAGCACTGAGCAGGCCGTGTTGCACAGCTACGCGGAGCTGGCCGCAGATGAATGGATACGACGCAGCGCCGCGCAAATCGGCTATCGCGCCTACTACCAGACCCTGCTCGCATTGCAGCAGCAGGCCGCTGATCCCGACGCAGAGCTGTGCTCGGTCACCCAGCGCTGGGCGCAGGCGGATGATGCGCTGCAGTCCGCAGCGCAGATGATTGAGCAGATCGCGCTGATCAGCGCTGGTCAGGACCGCTGCAACACCGCTCCGGCTGAGCTCATCAGCCGGGTCGATGCGCTGATCAGCCAGGCCAGGGCCAGCGCGGCGCCTACCGACCCGATCAACGCCTTTCATCAATTCGATGCCGATAGCCCAAACCCGGGCAGCTGGATACTTGCGCCAGTAGCCGGCGAGCGTTGGCTGGGCTTCAAAGTCCATCTGCCGGCCCTGGGCGAGCGCTTCGCCGAACTGCATCAAGGCCCCAGCATGCTGCCGCCATCGGTGGCCGACATCGAAGACGAGCAGGCCCGACTGCAGATTACGGTCAGCGACCCATCGGGGCGACCGCTCTATGCCGGCAGCGCAGACTACTCCGAGCTCCGGGTACAGCACAGCGCCGTCCACGACGATGAATACGGCGGCATACTCAGCGGCTACAGCGTTCGCGTGGGCATCCCGCCGGCGCTGGCCGAGCGGCTGCTTGCCAGCGCGCCGCCGGCCCTGCACCCGGGATGGAGTCTGGGACTGGGCGCCACGGCAATACTGCTGGGCCTGATTGCCTGGCGGCAGCTGCGCCGGGAACGTGAGCTGGTCGCCATGCGCAGCGACTTCATCGCCCGGGTTTCCCATGAGCTGCGCACGCCGTTGACCCAGATCTCGCTCTACGCCGACACCCTGGTCCTGGATCGGGCGCGCAGCGCCGCCGATCGCAGCCACGCGCTAAGGGTGATCCAGCGCGAGGCGCGGCGGCTAAGCCACCTGATCGGCAATATCCTGCGCTTCTCAACGACCGGGCCAGGCAGATCGTCGATTGCTGCCGTCTGCGTGCCCACGGCGGTAAAGGAGGCAGTGGCAGCGGCCCGCCTGCTAGCCCCGGATCGGCAGATCCGGCTTGGCGACTGTGTGGACTGCCGCGCCGCAGTGGATGCCGACGCCCTGCACCAGGCGCTGTTGAATCTGCTCGACAACGCGCTGAAATACTCACCAGCGGACACCAGCGTGAAAGTGACCGTTGTCGACGCCGCAGGCTGGACCAGCGTCTACGTCGACGACGCCGGCTCGGGCATCCCTACCGATCAGCGCGAGCGCGTGATCGAGGCCTACTACCGCCTGCCGCGGGATCGCGACTCGGCCACGCCGGGCACCGGCATCGGACTGTCGGTGGTGCTGGACATCGCCCGGCGCTACGGCGGCAGACTCAGCTTCGAGCAATCGCCGGCCGGCGGCACCCGCGCCAAGCTGGCCTTTCCCACGGTGGTGCAGCGATGACCCTGCCGACGTCCGCGGCGGTGCTGGTGGTCGAAGACAACGCCGACCTGGCCAAGGCCCTGGTCGACAATTTGCGCCTGGAGGGCTATCGGGTCAGCCACGTCGCCGACGGCGAAGCGGCGCTGAACGCTTTGCTGCGCGAACCACCGGATCTGGTGCTGCTGGACGTGATGCTACCCGGTATCGACGGCTACGCCGTGCTCAGGCAAGCGCGCGCCGCCGGATACGGCGGGCTGGTGCTGATGCTCACCGCCCGCGGTGAGGAGGCCGACAAGGTGCGCGGCCTGCGCAGCGGCGCTGACGACTATGTCAGCAAACCCTTCGGATTGCTTGAACTGCTGGCCAGGGTCGACGCCCTGCTGCGTCGAGCCCCGGGCGCATCGGCTGTGATCGGCGATCCAGGCGCGGCGACGTTCGAATTCGGCCAGATCAGGATTGACGTTCTGCGTCGTTCGGTCAGCCGGTCCGGGACTGAAGTGGCGCTCACGCCACGCGAGTTCGATCTGCTGCTGGCCCTGGCCCAACAGCACGGCGCCATCGCCAGCCGGGTCCAGCTGCTACGTCAGGTCTGGGGTCACAGCGGCGTGGTGGAAAGCCGCACCGTCGATACCCATATCGCCGAACTGCGGCGCAAGCTGGAGCTCGACCCGGCCCACCCCGAATTCATACTGACTGTGCGCAAGGCCGGGTATCGATTGCAGCGGTGAGCGCTGGTCCCACAAAGCGCTCCCACGCACACCGCATCAGTCGGGCACGCCGCGCTCGCCCAACCGACGCATTCACTCCGGTTCACAACCATCGTAGGGTGGGCAAAGCGCAGCGTGCCCGCCGTTGCACGCACTGCAACGCACTTCGCAGCCAGCAATCCCGGCGAACTATGGCAACGCTTCGGCCGTGGTCGGATCGGCAATGATCGGAACAATGATTGCCATCAGGATGCCCAGCCCCATGATGCCAAGCACGATCACTCCTCCCCAGATCGACCACTTGCGCTGCACCTGATTGAAATGCTCCAGCGACTCCCAGCGCTTGTTGCGCCAGGCCAGCTCGCGGCCCTTGATACCCAGATAGATGCTGACGATGAAGCCGACATAGGGGACCAGCGCCAGCAGGCCGATGAAGGTCCCGTTGAAGATCGCCCAGATCCAGTTGAGCAAGAACGCGCCCCAACTCCAACCAGCGACGCCTGGCGGGGGTGTGATGGCGCTGCCGCCGCCGGAATTGTTCTCGCCGGTGTAGATATCTTCGACCGCGCTTTGCGGCGCGTCATACGGATTGCTCATGGATTTCCCCTGGTCCTTGGATGGTCAGCGTCGGTCCCCGCCCAACGCGCGGCAATGGTATCCGTAACCGCAACGATTCGATACGCCCGTGGACCGTGGCACACTGCAATCCGATCTGAACGGAGACGACGATGCGAGCCTGCCTAGTTCGCCCGCTGCTGCTGGCCCTACTGATGGCCGCGGCGCTTCCCGCCACGGCGCAAGACGCAGACGTCGACATGTCTGCCCAGCTGATCGAATGGCGCCGCGACTTTCACGCTCAGCCCGAGTTGGGCAACCGCGAATTCCGCACCGCCAAGGTGATTGCCGAATACCTGCGCGGCCTCGGCCTGAAGGTGGAAACGGGCATCGCCCATACCGGCGTGGTCGCCCTGCTGGAGGGCGCCAAGCCAGGCCCGCAGCTGGCGCTGCGCGCCGACATGGACGCGCTGCCGGTGAGCGAGGAAACCGGCCTGCCCTTCGCCTCCACCCAGACCGCCGAATTCCGCGGCGAATCGGTGGGCGTGATGCACGCCTGCGGTCATGACGGCCACATGGCGATACTGATGGGCGTCGCGCAGAGTCTGACCGCGATGCGCGAGGAACTGGCCGGGTCGGTGCTGTTTATCTTCCAGCCGGCCGAGGAAGGCCCGCCGCAGGGCGAGGAAGGTGGCGCCAAGCTGATGCTGGCCGAGGGCCTGTTCGAGCGCCATCAGCCGGACGCGGTGGTCGGTCTGCATCTGCTGTCGAATTTCCACGTCGGCACCGTGGCGGTGCGCGCCGGACCGCTGATGGCCGAAGCCGACCGCTTCACCATTACCATCGACGGTCGCCAGACCCACGGTTCGCGACCCTGGAACGGAGTCGATCCGATCCTGGCCGCCGCGCGCATCGTCGACGGGCTGCAGAGCATCGTCAGCCGTCGCGTCGACCTGACCCGCTCCCCGGCGGTGGTTTCGGTGGGTGCGATCAAGGGCGGCATCCGCTACAACATCATTCCGGACCAGGTCGAGCTGGTGGGCACCATACGCAGCTTCGAAGACGACGTGCGTGAGGGCATCTACGCGGACATCCAGCGCATCGCCGAACACACCGCAAAGGCCCATCACGCCAGCGCCAGCGTGGCGATCGAACGACCTACCATCGTCACCGTCAACGATCCGGCGCTGACTAGCCAGCTGCGCCCATCGCTGATCACCGCGCTGGGCGCCGAGCAGGTGCTGGAGGCGGCCCCGTCCACGGTCGCCGAGGACTTCGCCTACTTCGCGCAAGCCATTCCAGGATTCTATTTCTTCGTTGGCTCCACGCCGGAGGGCGAGGATCTGGCCGCGGTGCCGACCAACCACTCGCCGAAGTTCGATATCGACGAGCGCTC
Organism: Gammaproteobacteria bacterium; assembly: GCA_030430155.1. Lineage (GTDB taxonomy): Bacteria > Pseudomonadota > Gammaproteobacteria > Xanthomonadales > SZUA-5 > SZUA-5. Next base: position 9,151 of record JAUIFV010000053.1, on the reverse strand, counting down.
GCTGCTGGTGGGCTATAGGGCGATGAAGCAGGTCGCCGTGGACTTTCTCAAGCACCAGGAGTAGCCACCGGGCGTTTGATCGTGGCGACCGACAGCATCCCGAGCAAGAGCATGCCGGCAGGATGTCGGCGCTCCTCAGAGCGAACTTGGCGCGGTCCGGGAACACTGCGCGCTGGCGTCTCGCCGCCGATGGCCAGCCTGCATTAGTCATGAACGTTCGTAGTTCATGAACAATGCCGGCTAGGAACGGGCGCAAGTGAGTCCCTAGTCATGCTAGCCAGCATCAACGGCACCGAGCTGCATTATGAGCTGCACGGCAGCGGCCCGCCCCTGCTGCTGATCCACGGGCTGGGCTCTAGCGGCGCCGACTGGGCATTTCAAGTGCCGGCGCTGCGCGAGCACTACAAAGTCATACTGGCTGATTTGCGCGGCTCGGGACTGAGCGGCAAGCCAGATGGCCCCTACAGCATCGAGGGATTCGCTGACGACCTGTGGCAGCTGCTCAGTCATCTGCACATCGAGCATTGCCACCTGGTTGGATTCTCGCTGGGCGGCGCGGTGGCCATGGAAATGGCGCTGCAGCAGCCAAAGCGCGCGCAGCGCCTGGTGACCATTAATGCCTTGCCCAGCTATCGCATCGACCACTGGCGCAAGTGGCTGGAAGCCCACATGCAGATCGCCATGGTCAGGCTGCTCGGGCTACATCGAACCGCCGGCATGGTCGCGCGGCGCTTGTTTCCTCACCCCCATCAGATCCACATGCGTCGCCGCGTGGTGGAAGTAGTCGGCGCCAACGGAGTTGATCCCTATCTGCACAGCGTCCGCGCGCTGATGCGCTGGTGCGCCGAAAGCCGTCTGCACGCGCTGCAGGCGCCAACGCTGCTGTTGGCCGCAGAACACGACTACACCCCGCTGGCCGAGAAGCAGGCCTGGGCTGAGCGTTTGCGCGCGCAGTTGGCTGTCGTGGCGGGTTCCCGGCACGGCACACCCTTCGATTCCATCGATGCCACCAACCGCTGTCTGCTGGCCTTCCTAAGCGCTGCAGCACTGCCGGAGCAGCTGCGGCTGGACGACCCCGAGTTCGCCCCGGCCAGCGCGCCTGACTGAGTCGGCAGCGGACCTCACTCACGCTGCAGCGCAGCAAGACCAAATCCAACAAGCGCCCCGATTCAAGCACTTACCAAAGGGCTTCGAAATTGCTTGATCTGGGCTGTAAACAGGCGGAGTCTAGGACTCAACCGCCGGAGGGAGGTGGCCACGATGCCCAGCTCACAGCACAACGCCGAAGTGCCAATCAGCGCCTTCAACGCCGAGCAGATTGATCTGATGTACGGCCTGGAACCGGTGTACGAGCCCGGCAGCGAACACCGCGAATGCCCGATCAGCGTCTGGCTGGAAGTCTGCTGCCCGCACTGCTGGCGCAGCTACGGCAGTGAATTCGAGCTCGGCCATTCCACTCAACAGCGCATCGAGGACTGCCCCAACTGCTGCGGCGCCATCGAGCTGACGTTTGAGCCCGAGGACGAGGACGGCCACTACCGGTTGGGGGTGGAGCGGGCTTACTGAAGTCTCAGGGCTGAGGGCTGAGGGCTGAGGGCTGAGGAGAGCGTCGCATCTCGTTGTCGAGTGCTTCGAATCAGTTTACCTCTGCTTTCGGACGGCCGCTGGCGGGCACGCTGCGCTTTGCCCACCCTACAATCAAGGCCGGTGCTCGAGCTTTTGTAGGTTGGGCAAAGCGCAGCGTGCCCGACTGACAGAGCCAGAAGCCTCGAGCTAGCGATGGCCCTGGGTCGTGAGAGCCCTTCTCAGCCCTCAGCCCTCAGCCCTCAGCCCTCAGCCCTCAGCCCTCAGCCCTCAGCCCTAAAAAAACCTACTCAAACTGATCAGCAAAAATCGGATCCGGCAGCGGTCCGCCGCAGCCGATGTCCTGATAGATGCAGCCCACCCACTCCGGATGGTCAATGAATGGGTTGCGGTTGCCCTGGAAGCTGAAGATCACCTCATTGCGCATGATCTCGGCCGGGGTCACCGGGTCGTCGGCGTGCCATTGCAGCAGGGTGTCGCGGATGCCCATGTAGCCGACCGGCGCGTTGCCGCCGGTGCTGACGATCAGCGACGGGTCGTTGGTCAGGCGCAGGTCCGGCTCGTCGGCGTTGGTGATGCCGTGCGTCCCGCCCTCGTAGCGGATGTCCATGTAGAACATCGCTCTGGCCATGTCGCCCTTGCGCGTGTTCCAGACCTCAAAAACGTTGCCATTGAACCAATTCGAATTGCCCGGGTAGACCCCGGTTCCGCCGCCCTGGCCGTTATTCACTTCGGTGGCGCGCTCGGTGCACCCGCTGGGGCAGTTGTCGTAGCGCAGGCTGCCGCGATCGGAGTTGTAGCCGATGTTGGACAGATACAGCATGTGCGTATCGGTGTAGGGATAGTTCTGCTGATCCGGCGGCGCGCCGTCGTTGTTGTCGCCGAATCCACGTGAGTTGGGCCAGGTGTGTTCGCGGTTGTAGTTGGCATTGCCGCCGCCGGCCTTGGGATAGACCGCGTTGCGGTACACGTCCAGAATCTGCGCGCTGTTGTTCGGATCCTCGTCGGCGATCTCCAGGATGTCCCAGGTGTCGGTGGTGCCGGCGCTGTAGGGGAAGCGGGTGTGGTCGTCGATGGTTTCGTGCAGGGTGGCACGCAGGGTCGCGGCGGTGGCCGGATTGACGTTGGCGTAGTAGTCCGCCACCCCCACCGTGGTGGTGAACTCGAAGCTGAAATCGGCCAACATCAGGTCGGGCGTGCCGTCCAGGTCGCTGACCTGCGCGGCGAACACGGTGACCGTGCACAGCTCGAGGTTGTCGAAATCCACGTCCGGGTTGAGCACGTAGCTGCTCGGTCCGCCGCTGACCGTCGCGCTGTGGCCCATGGAATTGGCGCAGCTGATCTCAAACCAGCTGCCGTTGAGCATCACCGGCTCGGAGAAGTTGATGGTGATGTCGCTGGCCACCGACACCGACGCACTGCCGTCGGCCGGCACGGTGCTGTCCACGCTCGGCGGATCGTCGTTGGCGACGGTAAAGCCGAAAGCAAAGTCGCTGGCCATCGGATCCGGCGCGCCGTCCTGGTCCACCACCAATGCCGCGTTGATCGCCGCCGTGCAGGTCTCGCCGAACTGCAGATCTGCCGTTGGATCAAGGACATAGGACGTGGGCCCGCCGCTTTCGCTGAGCGTGAGCGTGCCGCTGCCGCTGCACTGCAGTGAGATCCAGCCGTTGCTGACCGTCACCGCCTCGCTGAAGTTGATCTCGACGTTGGCGCTGGGCGGCACATCAACCGCCATGTCCATCGGCACCGTGGAGGCCACGGTCGGTGGCACATCGACGCCGGCACCGAAAGTCTGACCGTTGTTGCAATCGCCAAAGTTGGCACTCAGCGAGGGCAACCAGCTGAAATCGGCATAGATCGCGCCGGGGCCGCCGGAGAGTTGCAGCGATGTGCCTGTCGCGGTCGCGTTGGTTTCCTCTACGCCAATGTCGACACTGGTCATTCCGTTGGCTGGGCCGTTTGCGGCCGTGAAGCTGCCTTCGTAGCTGAGGAACTGAATCACCGTCGATCCACTGCGTTGCACCAGGGCGACGCCGTCGGGGGCGCCGTTCTGAATCAGTCCAGACGGTGGCATCAACGCAGTGAAATTAACGAAACTGATGGTGACCGTTCCGCCGCAGGTTTGGCTTACCCCGGTCCCCAAAGCCTGGGTGTCGTACACCATGGCATCGCTGCCGTTGTACAGGACAAGATCATAATCGGCGAGGTTCTCACCTGCAGTTGCCACGACCTCAATGGACTCATTGATGTCTGCCCCCGCGTTGTCATAGTGAATCTCATTGATGAAAACAGCCGCGTGCGCAGGGCTGACGCCCAGCATCAGCAGCGCGAACAAACAGTTAATCGAGCGCATTGGGGTGATTCCAGCGTAGTCGGCGATGGCTTCCCCACAGGTCTAGCGCGGCGGCGCGACGGAGAAAGTCCGGAAATTCGGGCGCGCGAATGCTACTTCATGCCGATGCCTGCCGCCACTGTTGTGCTCACAGATCTAACCGTATCAACCCAGACTGAACACCAATCGCAAGATCTGCACCCTTTCAGCATGGCTTAGCGGCGCTCGGGGTACGGTGGTGCTGTCCTCAGCAGGAGCAGGATCATGCGCAACACACTACTGATCGCCATCGCCACCCTCACCCTGGTCCTCAGCGGCTGCGCCAGCGACTCCGGCGCATTGAGCCGCGAGACCCGCAAGGCCCAGTACAATCGCTACGCTGGCGAACCGGTGCCCAAGGTGCGGATGATCAATCTGCATTCCTGGACCAATATCGATCGCGATCAGATCGTGCTGTGGAGCAACGCCCGCGATGCCTATCTGGTCGATTTGTTCAGCCCCTGCCTGGGATTGGACCGCGGCGTGGTCAACGCCATCGGCGTCAGCAACTTCGGCAACACCATCTACGCCCGTTCTGACGCCATCATCGTCGGCGGCGAACGCTGTCTGATCGACACCATCCGGCCGATCGATACCAAGGCCTTGAACGAAGAGCGTCGCGCCGCGCGCAGCGGCGGAACGCTGCAGCCTCGGGAAGAGGCCTCGCTGGCCCAGGATTGACCGGCGAGCACCAGCAATCGCGTCTATCCATCTTGAGCCAATACTGAGGAAACGCGATCATGGTGGGCTATGCCCACCTCCAAGACCACCGTCGGCGCCACCCTGACCCCGCGGGCGGCGCTGGCTGAACTGCTCGCGCTGCCGCCGGATCAGGCCCGGCGCTACGCCGCCATACTGCCCGATGAGGTTGCCGCCGCGCTGCTTGGCAAGCTGCACCGGGACTTTGCCGCCTACCTGGAGATCGGCTCCGGGGCCTGGAGCCTGCATGCAGCGGCCACGCGACCGATGCCGCTGGGCTTGGACTATCAGCGCGACCTGGTGGGCCACTGGATGGAGCCCAGCTACGGGATTTGCTCGCCTAGCACCACCGTTGCCGAGGCGACCAAGATCCTCCGCGACCTGCATCACCGGGTATTTACCGTATACCTGTACGTCATTGATCAGGGCCAACTGGTCGGCGTGCTCACCCCCCGCGAGATGCTGCTGGCCAGCGCGTCCGATCGCGTCGACGACTTGATGCTGCGCCGGCCCTTTCACCTGCGCGACGACGAAGACGTGGAAAGCGCCTGGCAGCGCGCCAGCCACTGGCAGCTGCCCGCCTATCCGGTTTGCGATGAGAACGGCCATCTGGTCGGCGTGCTGCAGGGCGCCGAGCTGGCCCGCCTGCAGGCCGAAGCCCTGGCCAGCCAGGCCGGCCGACTGGTCGGCATGGCCGAAGAGGATCGCACCAGCGCGCCTTGGTATCAAAGCCTGTCACTGCGGCTGCCGTGGATGGCGATCAGCCTGGTCACCGTGGCCCTGGGCGCGGCGGTGGTCGGTGCAGCGCAGTCGGTGATCGAGCGCTTCGCCCTGCTGGCGGTGTTTCTGCCGGTACTCGCCGGACAGTCGTCGAACGCCGGCAATCAGGCCATGGCGGTGTGCCTGCGCGGCTTGGCGCTGGGCGAGTTGCGCCGCGCCTCGGTGCTGCGTCTGTTCCTCAAGGAAAGCCTCATCGCCCTACTCGGCGGCATTTTCGCCGGCCTGCTGGCCGGAGCCGGCATGCTGTTCATGGCCAATATGATCCAGGCCGAGTTCGCTTGGCTGCTGGCTATTACCGTCACCGCCGCGATGATCGGCAGCTGTCTGGTCGGCGGCATGGCCGGCGCGGTTCTGCCCATCGCGCTGCACCGGATGGGCTCCGATCCCGCCGGGGCTGCCGGTATTTTGATTTCGATGATCACGGACGTGGTGAGTTTCGGACTGCTGCTAGGCCTGCCGTGGTGGTGGCTCGGCTAGGGACTCCCTGAACAATGCACGTGGCCGCGACGGCACCTGAGAAGTTCGCCAGTAAGGCGGGCGTCGCAGGTCATAGCCTGCGCTCTGGGCAAGACGTCCAACGCAGCTGGCGGACTTCTCAGGCGTCGTCCCGAAGGGTTGCGGCCCAAATCGCCTGCTGCGGCGTTGCAGCCCTCGGGCATAGAATGACTATGCCTTTCGGGACTGCGCCTACCAGCAGGCGATTTGGACTCGCAACGCGGCTCGCGTGCATTGTTCAGGGAGTCCCTAGGCGGCGTAGAACACCTGTGGCACGGCCTGCTCCCTCCAATCGATTCGACGTACAGAAGTACGCCTTCATCGCTTTCCAGTCCGCGGTCCGCACCACAGCTGCCCTACGCCGCCCTAGCCAGCGGCTCACCGGAGGCGCTCGAGCTAAGAATTCTGGAATCATGTAGGCCGTGGAGACTCGCGCCTGATGCGACACAAGCTCAGAGTTGATCGGCGGGTCTCTGCGGCGCTTTTCGTCGGTCCCCCTGATCTACTCCACGTACTTTCAAAACGCCTTCGCCATTCTCAAGTCCGCAAACCGAACGAGCGAACCAGTGCAACACCCTCGCGACGAACAGTCATGGCGAGTGCGGGCAACTCTGCCAAAGAGCGTCGTGCACGCTGCGCTTTGCACAACCTACGAAAGCAGCGTCCTCCTGACACACTCCCGATAGCCCTGGTTCGTAGGGTGGGCAAAGCGCAGCGTGCCCGCCTTTGATACCTGGGCGTGATGGCTCTGCCAGTCGCTTCGAACACAGCGCCGAACTTGCTGAGCATTGCGGCGCTGGCCTAATCGCGCTCCGCGAAGTCTGGCTCGACCGGACCCGACAACGACGCACGCTTCACCAACGCCCACCTCACAGCCGTGAATTCCGGAGTCATCAACATCAATGCCGGTTTCGCGGATCGGCGACGCGGTCTGCATGGGCGCGAGCGCAACCTTCTCCCCGCCCGAGGAAAACCTCGGTTCAATCCCTGACTGGAGAAGCGCAATGAAACTGTCCACCACCCTGATTGCTAGTGCCGCCCTCGCCTTCGCCCCTCTGGCCCTGGCCGGCGATCACGGCAACATGTACGCCAAGTCCGAAACCATCGTCGATATCGCGGCCGGCAACCCGGACTTCAGCACCTTGGTCGCGGCTCTGAAGGCCGCCGATCTGGTTGACACGCTGAGCGGCGACGGCCCCTTCACCGTGTTCGCACCGACCAACGATGCTTTCGCCAAGCTGCCTGAGGGCACCGTGGAAAGCCTGCTCAAGCCGGGAAACAAGGACAAGCTGACGGCCATCCTGACCTATCACGTGGCCGCCGGTAGCGTGCCTGCCGCCGAAGTCGTTAAGCTGAACAGTGCGACCACCGTTCAGGGCAGCGACGTCACCGTTACCGTCAACGGTTCCAAGGTCGCGGTGAATGACGCAAACGTGGTCGCTACCGACATCAAGGGAAGCAACGGCATCATCCACGTGATCGACTCGGTTCTGCTGCCGCAGTAATCGCGAAACTCTCTCTCCCCATTCGCCGTGGCCGTCAACGGACGGTCACGGCCTTTTTCTGCCCATACTCACGCGTGGCCGACCGGCCAGATCGCTGCGCGTCTCAAGCTCTGCATATCCGGCGCGGGACAGCAGGTCGACCACGTCCGGACCCTGTTTCCAGCCGTGCTCCAGCAGCAGCCAGCCTCCCGGTCGCAGCACTCGCATCGCCTCCTCAGCCAACTCCGAGAGCATCGCCATCCCAGAGTCGGCCGCGTACAGCGCTGCCGCCGGCTCGAACGATGCGCTGGCCGGATCCAGGTCCGGGTCGCCTTGGGCGATGTAGGGCGGATTGGAGATCACTGCCTCAGCGCTGGCCGCTGCCACCGCATTCAATCCGCTGCCGCGGATCAGGCTCACCCGCGATGCGCAATGCCGAGCAATATTGCTCCGCGCCCAGGGCAACGCCTGATCGCTACGCTCGACCGCCAGCACCTTCAGTCCCGGCCGCTCGCTGGCCAGCGCCAGCGCCAGATTGGCGCTGCCGGTACCTACATCGACCACCCAGCCTGACTGTTCGCCGTCAAGGCGCTCCAACGCTGCCTCCACCAGCACCTCGCTATCGGCCCGAGGCACCAGCACCCCAGGGCCGACCGCCAGCGGCAGCGACCAGAACTCCTGCTCGCCAACGATGTAGGCATAGGGCTCGCCGGCGGCACGACGGCTGAGAACTTCTTCCCACCGCATGCGTTGTAGCTCACTGACGCGGCGCTCCGGGAAGGCGCGCAGGCTGGCCAGCGAGCATTGCAACACCCAGGCCAGCAGTCGATCGGCATCCAAGGCGGCCCGCTTCTCACCCAGCGTAGCGAGTAGAACTTCAACACTCGAGGCCAGTTGCGTATCGCCTGTTGCCATAGCGCTGCCTGAACGGGGGGCGCGCCGAAGGTACCAGCCATGACACTGGGCGAGTAGCATGTGAACGAATTCAGAAAGCCGGATAGCCAAGGATCTGGCGAGATGTCCAATCCCAAACCGTGCGCGCCCACGAAACGATCGGAGCGGGCGACCTACTTCGTTGTGCTGTTTATTGCGGTCTGTGCATCCCTGGCCAGCAGCCTGACGCCTGCCGCCGAGCCGCAGCAAGTGTTGACCCGCCCGCTGGCCCAGCTGCTGGTGCGCGGTGAACTGCGCGCCAACGCGCAGGTGATCCCCGCGCAGCGTTCGGCGCTGTCGGCGGAGACCACCGCCACCGTCGCCGCGACGCCGGTGGAAGTGGGGCAGCGTGTGGAGAAGGGCGAGGTGTTGGTGCGCCTGGATCGCCGCGATGCCGAGCTGCGACTGGCGGCGGCGAAGGCCGCCGTAGCCGCGGCCCAGGCCGGCGTGGACCTCAGTCAGGTGCGCCTGGAGCGTGCCGGACAATTGGCCGAGAAGAACTTCGTCTCTGCCGATGAATACAAGGAGCGGCAGGCGATCAGCGCCCAGGACAGCGCGACGTTGGCGCTGCGCCAGTCCGAGCTGGATCTGGCCAAACGCGACCTGCAGCGCTGCACCATCACCGCGCCCTACTCCGGCTGGGTGACCTCACGCCACGCTCAGCTGGGCCAGCTGGCGATTCCCGGCACGGTCCTGCTGGAACTGGTTGCCGACGGTGGAGCCGAAGTCTCGGCAACGCTGGATCCGGCCGCAGCAGCGCAGCTGAACGGCGACAGCGAGGTCCAATTCGTTGATGAGCTGA
>JAUIFV010000260.1 GCA_030430155.1 Gammaproteobacteria bacterium | reverse complement strand
GATCATCCAGCGCAAGGGCAATCAGGGCTTCGGCGAGGGCAACTTCCAGGCCCTGTTCGAGAGCATCGAGCGCGATCAGATGAAGCGCGGCGTGCTGTAGTAAGTCCATGCCGCGCCGGGCATGCTCGGCGCGCGTACTGCTGCGTTGTTCAACTCTGATAGGTGATTGCTGATGTCGGCTTACATGTCCGGTTTTGCCAATGAGTTTGCTACCGAAGCGCTGGACGGCACCTTGCCGGTCGGGCGCAACTCGCCGCAGCGTGTCGCCCACGGGCTATACGCCGAGCAGATCTCCGGTACCGCCTTCACCGCACCGCGCCATCGCAATCGGCGCAGCTGGATGTATCGAATTCGTCCGGCCGCGATGCATGGATCCTTCAGCCACCTTGGTGAGCCACGCCTGCACAACCAGTGGCTGGATCAGCCTTCGCCCGATCAGATGCGCTGGTCGCCGTTACCCGATGCCGATGAAGGCGTCGACTTTCTCGACGGGCTGTTCACCATGGCCGGCAACGGTGGACCTGCGGCGGGCACCGGCATCGGCATCCATTTGTATGCGGCGACACAGAGCATGCAGGATCGCTACTTCTACAACGCCGACGCCGAGATGCTCATCGTGCCGCAGCAAGGGCGCTTGCGTCTGGCCACCGAACTGGGCGTGATCGAGGTGGAGCCGCAGGAGATTGCGGTGATTCCGCGCGGCATCCGCTTTCGCGTCGATCTACTCGACGGCCGGGCCAGCGGCTATGTGTGCGAGAACTTCGGCGCGCTGCTGCAGTTGCCAGACCTGGGTCCCATAGGCTCCAACGGGCTGGCCAACCCGCGTGATTTCCTCACTCCGGTCGCCGCCTACGAAGACACCGAAGGCGACTTTGAGTTGGTCGTCAAGTTCCAGGGTGCGCTGTGGCGGGCCGATATCGGCCATTCGCCGCTGGATGTAGTCGCTTGGCACGGCAACTATGCGCCCTACAAATATGATTTGCGGCGTTTCAACACCATCGGATCGATCAGCTACGACCACCCGGATCCGAGCATCTTCCTGGTCCTGCACTCGCCCAGCGACAGCGCCGGGGTGAGCAACCTGGATTTCGTGATCTTCCCGCCGCGCTGGCTGGTGGCCCAGGACACCTTCAGGCCGCCCTGGTTCCACCGCAACGTGGCCAGCGAGTTCATGGGCCTGGTCCACGGCGCCTACGACGCCAAGGCCGATGGCTTTGTGCCCGGCGGATCGTCGTTGCACAACTGCATGATCGGGCACGGGCCGGATGCGGCCACCTTTGACAAGGCCAGCAGCGCCGATCTCAGCCAGCCCGACGTGATTACCGATACCATGGCCTTCATGTTTGAGAGCCGCTCGGTGATTCTGCCGACCCGCCAAGCGGTGGAGGCGGGCTTCCGCCAGCGCGACTATCAGGCCTGCTGGGCCGGACTGCAGAAGCACTTCCCGGGCGCATAATCGCCGACGCAACTGCCATCCCATCAACGCACCCAAGAGACGGAATAAGCTATGAAACTCGGATCGATTAAGGCCGGCGGCCGCGACGGCACTCTGGTCGTGGTCAGCCGCGACCTCAAGCGCGCGATGGCGGTTCCCAGCATCGCGCCCACCCTTCAGGCGGCTCTGGATCGCTGGGATAGCACTGCGCCGCGCCTCAACGCGGTTTACCAATCCTTGAACGAGCGCACCGATACGCCGCCGCCGTGGAGCGATGACAGCGCGCACGGCACTGTGTTTGCGTTCGATCTGGCGCCGCTGGCGGCACCGCTGCCACGCTGCTACGAGTTCGTTGACGGCAGTGCCTATCTGCCCCACGTGGAAAGGGTGCGCAAGGCACGCAACGCCGAGGTGCCGGCCTCTTTCTATACCGATCCGCTGATGTACCAGGCCACCAGCGCCACCTTCCTGGGCCCCAACGACTTCATTGTTGCCGCCAGCGAGGAGCACGGCATCGACATGGAGGCCGAGGTCCTGGTAGTTACCGACGATGTACCGATGGGGATCAGCGCAGAGCGTGCCGCCGACCACATTCAGCTGGTCGGTCTGGTCAACGATGTCTCCCTGCGCAATCTGATTCCGGGCGAGTTGGCCAAAGGCTTTGGGTTTCTACAGTCCAAGCCGCGCTCGGCGCTGTCGCCAGTGCTGGTCACTCCGGACGAGTTGGGCGAGAACTGGCGCGACTGCAAGGTGCATCTGCCGCTGGTCACCCACCTTAACAAGGATCTGTTCGGCGAGCCGGAAGCCGGCGTCGACATGCAGTTCAACTTTGCCGAATTGGTGGCCCATGCGGCCAAGACGCGCAGTCTCAGTGCAGGCACCCTGGTTGGTTCAGGTACGGTGGCCAATCAGGACGTCAGCAAGGGCGCCTCCTGCCTGGCCGAGAAGCGCATGCTGGAGATCATCGCCACCGGCAAGCCCAGCACCCCGTTCATGAGCTTCGGCGACTGGGTGCGGATAGAGATGTTCGACAAGGAAGGCAAATCGATCTTTGGCGCCATCGAGCAGCAGGTAGTGGCGCAGGGGGATTGAGTTGCTTCTTAGGGCTGAGGGCTGAGGGCTGAGGGCTGAGCGAGAAGGATCTTCGCAAGCTCGCGCCTCGTAGTCTCCTATCTGCAGCCGCCGAGGCGACTTCTGCGCGGACACGGCCGCTCCGAATCTTTGCTCTTCCTCAGCACTCAGCCCTCAGCCCTGACCAAGACAAGATCCCCGCGTTGATTACCTTGTTTGACGTCAATTCAGATCGGCACGTCGCCACAGGCTAGCGATTGCGCGCTGCGCGCGTACAATCAAGCTGAACGAAGCAGGCTATGGGGAGGTTGCGTCGATGACCAGCTCAATGAAGCTCTATAGCTACTGGCGTTCCAGCGCGGCATACAGAGTGCGCATCGCGCTGGGCCTGAAGGAACTGGGCTACGACTACTACCCGGTGCATCTGGCGCAGGGCGAGGGCGAGCAGTTCAGCGACGAATACAGCGAACTGGAGCCGCAGAATCAGGTCCCCTTGCTGGCCGACGGTGAGCGGCTGATCCGCCAGTCGCTGCCGATCATCGAGTATCTCGAGGAGAACTACGAGCTCACCGGCGCCAGCCTGATGCCGACTGAGGTGCGTGAGCGCGCCCGGGCTCGCGGCTTGGCCCAGCTGATCGCCTGCGATGTACATCCCTTGGGCAATCTGCGCACGCTGAAGTATCTGCAAAACGAGCTGGGTCTGGATGACGCGGCCCGTCTACGCTGGATCCAGCATTGGCTGAGCCGCGGACTGCGCGCCTTCGAGGCGCTGATCGCCGACCACCCGTCCACCGGCGATTTCTGCGAGGGCGATGCACCCTCCATTGCCGACTGCTGTCTGATTCCGCAGCTCTACAACGCGCGCCGCTTCGAACTGGACCTATCGCCCTATCCGACGATTTGCCGCATCGAGGAAAACTGCGCCGACCTGCCGGCATTCAGCGCCGCCCATCCCTCGGTGCAGCCGGACGCGCCGAAGTAGCTTCACTCCCAGACGGTGCCGTCCTTGTGGGTGAAGCGCCAGCGACCCTGCGCGTCGCGGCCGTCTAGGCACAGGTCGTCATCGGGATAGCTCACCTTGTCGGCGTCAGAGCGATTGGAGACTTCCAGGTAGACGGCGTCATCGCTGCCGTCGTTGCGCAGCTGATGTGCATTGCCGTCGCCGGCGGCAAAGCCCACCACCATGCCTGCGCTGAGCGGCTGCTCGCCGTCATCATTGATCAGCGTCAGCGTGCCGCTGATCACATAGACGAACTCGTCTTCGTCACTATGGCAGTGGCGCAGCGCCGAACACTTGCCCGGCGCCAGCGTGGTGTGATTGATGCCGATGCGGGTCAACCCAAAGGCATCTCCGAGCGCGCGTTTAACCCGCGGCAACACCCGCTCATGGAAGCATTCAGGATAGCTGGAGCCACCGCGTGCCTCGACGGACTCCGGGCGAATCGCTTTGCTCATCGCTTCTCTGGGCCCCGGGGCCTGGTCCCTGAGCCCTGGTCCCTAGTAGCTATCATCAAAATACGGATCGTGTTCCTCGCCACCACCTTCGCTGAGGCGAATCTTCAGCGCCAGCCCGTCGCGTGAATCGGCCTTGCGCAGGGCCTCTTCGAGCTCGATCTTGCCTTCCTTGTAAAGGCTGAACAGGCTTTGGTCGAAGGTCTGCATGCCTTCGGCCAGCGAGCGATCCATCGCTTCCTTCATCTCGTGAATCTGGCCGCGGCGGATCAGGTCGCGAATCATCGGCGTGTTGAGCAGGATCTCGATCGCCGGCATGCGCTTGCCGGTCTTGTCGACCACCAGGCGCTGGGAAATGATCGCGCGCAGATTCAGCGACACGTTCATCAGAATGTTCTTGTGGGCGCTTTCCGGGAAGAAGTTGAGGATGCGCTCCAGGGTCTGATCGGCGTTATTGGAATGCAGCGTGGACAAACACAGATGACCGGTTTCCGAAAACGCGATGGCTGCTTCCATGGTCTCGGTGTCCAGAATCTCGCCGATCATGATCACGTCCGGCGCTTCACGCATCGCGTTCTTCAGCGCATCCCTGTAGCGGCGCGTATCCAGCCCCACTTCGCGCTGATTGACGATGGACTTCTTGTGCCGATGCAGAAATTCGATCGGATCTTCAACGGTGAGGATGTGGCCGCTGGTGTTGGTATTGCGGTGATCGATCATTGCCGCCAGGGTGG
>JAUIFV010000259.1 GCA_030430155.1 Gammaproteobacteria bacterium | reverse complement strand
GCAGGATCGGGAGCGCCGCAGAGCCCCGATCGTTGCAATCGGCGGTTGGCACCACATCTGGCGCGGGGCACTACGGCCTACGGGTACTGCATTTGGCTCTCTGGTTGCTGGGACTCGCTCTCAGATCAGGAGCGCCGCAGAGCCCCGATCGTTGCAATCGGCGGTTGGCACCACATCTGGCGCGGGGCACTACGGCCTACGGTGCTCTCAAAGCTTCCACCCACGGTGCACGGCGACGATGCCGGCGCTCAGATTGCGCACGCTGACTCGGCCGAAGCCCGCCTCTTCCAGCATCGCCGCCAGGGTCTGCTGGTCGGGATGCTTGCGGATCGATTCGGCGAGGTATTGATAGCTTTCGGCATCGCCAGCGATGAACTGGCCGAGTCGCGGCAGTACCTGGAAGGAGTAGGCATCGTAGAGACGGCTCAAGTGTTCGCCACGCACCTTGGAGAACTCCAGGATCAGCGCCTGACCGCCCAGGTCGAGGACCCGATGCATCTCCGCCAGCGCGCGCTCCTTGAAGGTCACGTTGCGCAGCCCGAAGGCGATGGTGACGCAGTCGAAGCTGTTGTCCGGGAAGGGCAGGGCCTCGGCGTTGATGCGCGCGGTCTGCACCTGCGGCCACAGGCCTTCGTCATACATCCGATCGCGACCGCGGATCAGCATTTCGCGGTTGATGTCGCTGAGCACGACCCGGCCCTTTGCGCCCACCGCACGCGCCGCCAGCGCGGCGATGTCGCCGGTGCCGCCGGCCAGATCGAGTACCCGCTGACCGGGGCGCAGGTTGGCGGAGGTGATGAAATGGCGCTTCCACAGCCGATGCACGCCCAGCGACATCAGGTCGTTCATCAAATCGTATTTGCCGGCCACCGAGCTGAACACGCCGCCGACCAGCTTGCCCTTGTCGCGGGTGCTGACTTGGCGGTAGCCGAAGTGGGTCTGCTGTTCGGAATCACTCATCGCTGGCTCCCTGGCCGCTCTGGTCGCGACTTTCGCCGGCCGCGCGCAGCGCATCCAGATACTGCTGCCAGCGCACGTCCTGCTCCTTTCCTAGCTCATACAGCGTCTGCCAGCTGTAGATGCCGGTGTTGTGGCCGTCATCGAACTCCAGCATCACCGCGTAATGCCCGACCGGATGGATCGCCTTGATGCCAACCTGCTGCTTGCCGGTGACCAGCACCTTCTGACCCGGCCCATGCCCCTGCACCTCCGCCGAAGGACTGTTCACGCGCAGGTATTCGCAGGGCAGGAAAAAGGTCTCGTCGGAGTCGAAGGTGACTTCCAGGCGGCGCGACTTGGTGTGCAGCTTGATGTCGGTGGGTCGAGGCATAGCTGGAAGGGCCCAGGGCATAGGGCCCAGGGCCCAGTAGAGCCACAATTATACGGCGCGGGCGGCTCCGATTCGCCGGAAGCTGCTTTTTCTGGGCCTTGGGCCCTATGCCCTGGGCCCTCTCACGTACAATTGCGCTTTGCCGCCAACTCCACCGCCCCTGCATGAACATCCTAATCCTTGGTGCCGGCCAGGTCGGTTCGTCGATGGCGGCGGCGCTGGCCAAGGAAAACAACGACATTACCGTGGTCGACACCGACCCACGGCGCTTGAGTGAGCTGCGCGAGAAGATCGATCTGCGCACCGTGCACGGGTTCGCCTCGCACCCGCGCGTGCTCACCCACGCCGGCGCCGAGGATGCCGACATGGTGGTCGCGGTGACCTCTTCAGACGAGGTCAACATGGTCGCCTGCGAGGTTGCCGCGACTCTGTTCAACACGCCGACGCGCATTGCCCGGGTGCGCCAGTCCGACTATCTGCGCCGACCCGAGCTGTTCAGTCCGCAGCGTCTGGCCATCGACGTGCTGATCAGCCCTGAAGCCCTGGTCTGCCGCCACGTGCAGCGGCTGATCGAATACCCCGGCGCGCTGCAGGTGCTGGATTTCGCCGAAGGCCGCGCCCAGCTGGTCGGCATCCGCGCGCTTTCCGGCGGCGCCCTGGTCGGCCATCAGCTCAAGGAGCTGCCGGATCATCTGCCGCCCGGCGTGGAGGCCAGAGTGGTCGCCATCTTCCGCGAAGGGCGCCCGCTGACCCCCGAGGGCGACACCATCATTGCCGAGAACGACGACGTCTTCTTCCTTTCCGACAAGCGCAACATCCGCGCAGTGATGGCGGAAATGCGCATGGCCGAAAAGCCGGCCAAGCGGGTGATGCTGGCCGGCGGCGGCAATATCGGCAAGGCGCTGGCGCAGGCCCTGGAGAAGAGCTACTACGTCAAGCTGATCGAGCGTTCGCGCGAGCGGGTGCGGCAGGTGGCCGAGGATCTGGAGACCGCCATCGTGCTGTCCGGCGATTGCGCCGACGAGGATCTGCTGATCGAGGAGAATATCGATCAGACCGACGTCTATTGCGCGATGACCAACGACGACGAGGCCAACATCCTTTCGGCGATGCTGGCCAAGCGCCTCGGCGCCCGTCGCACCATCTCGCTGATCAACCGACCGGCCTACGCCGATCTGGTCGAAAGCGGCGCCATCGACATTGCCGTCTCGCCGCAGCAGATCACCCTCTCGGCGATGCTCTCCCATGTCCGTCAGGGCAATATGGCCCAGGTCCACACCCTGCGCCGCGGCGCCGCCGAGGCGATTGAGGCGATCGCGGTAGGCGAGCGCGGCTCTTCGCCGCTGGTGGGCAGACGCATTGACGAAGTGGTGCTGCCGCCAGGCTCGATCATCGGCGGGCTGGTGCGCGGCGAGCGTTTTTTGCAGGCCCACCATGACACGGTGATCGAGCGCGATGACCACGTCATCGTCTTCGTCACCAACCGCCGCCACGTGCGCGAGGTGGAGCTGCTGTTCCGCGCCCGGCCGACGGCGATCTAACGATGTCGCAGCGCAGTCGAGCGATCTTGCGTGCGGTCGGCGGGGTACAGACCGCGGTCAGCGCCATCACCCTGCCGTCGCTGCTGATCGGTTTGAGCGACGGCACCTGGATCGCCTTCGCCGAGGGCGGATTGTTGATGCTGGCGGTCGGTCTGGGGCTGATGCTGCTGGGCGCCGGAGCCAAGAGCGAATTGCGATTGCGCGACGGCTTTCTGGTCACGGCGCTGGCCTGGCTGACCAGCTCCTTCTCCGCCGCCTTTCCGCTGATCCTGGGTGAGCCGCACATGTCGGTGACCGATGCGGTATTCGAGTCGGTGTCCGGATTGACCACCACCGGCGCCACCGTGCTGGTGGGGCTGCAGGATCTGCCGCGCAGCGTGCTCTTCTACCGTCAGATCATGCAGTTCTTCGGCGGCATGGGCATCGTGGTGCTGGCGGTGGCGATTTTGCCCACCCTGCGTATCGGCGCCACCCAGCTGACCAAGGGCGAGACCACCGGCCCGGTAAAGGACACCAAGCTGACCCCGCGCATCGCCGAGACAGCCAAGGCGCTGTGGACCATCTATGTCGGTTTGATGCTGGCCTGCTGGCTGTGCTACTGGCTGGCCGGGATGGATTTCTACGACGCTCTGGATCACGCCCTGTCCACCGCCGCCACCGGTGGCTTTTCCACCCACGACGCCTCCTTCGCGCGCTTCGACAGCGTGCTGATCGAGCTGGTCGCGGTGGTCTTCATGTTCCTGGGCAGCGTCAGCTTCGCGCTGCATTTCGTGGCCTGGCGCAAGGGCAGTCTGGCCGCCTACATGCGCGACGCCGAGTTCCGCAGCTTCCTGGTGATTTGGGTCAGCGCCATCGCCGTGGTCACCCTGGGCCTGTGGCTGTATCAAAGCGCGGATACGCCAGGCAGCGCGCTGCGGACCGCGCTGTTCCAGGTCACTTCCAACATCAGCACCACCGGCTACACGGTGGCCGATTTCTCGATGTGGCCGGCCTTTTTGGCGCCGCTGATGATGCTGCTGGCGCTGATCGGCTCCTGCGCTGGCTCTACCACCGGCGGGATCAAGGTGATCCGTACCCTGATCGTGGCCAAACTGTCGGCGCGCGAGGTGATGCGGGTCATCCATCCGCGCGGCGAGTTCGTGGTCAAGCTCGATCGCCAGGCCATTCCCGACAGCGTGCTGGAGTCGGTGGCGGGTTTCGTCGCGGTGTTCTTCTTCTGCTTCATCTCGATGAGCCTGCTGGTGATGGCCAGCGGTGAGGACCTGGTCACCGCCTTTGCAGCGGTGGCCTCAAGCATGGCCAATCTGGGCCCGTCGCTGGGCAACGGCGCGTCCACCATGGCGCCGCTGAACGACTTCGCCACCTGGGTTTGCACCTTCGCGATGATCCTGGGCCGTCTGGAGGTGTTCACCGTGCTGGTGCTGCTCACCCCGGCCTTCTGGCGCGAGTAGGGCGGTGAACTGGCGCGCGCGCGGACTGTGGCTGATCCTGCTGCTGCTGGGCCGACTGCCGCTGTCGCTGCTGCGCGGTCTGGGCACGATCATTGGACTGATGTGGTGGCGCGCCGACAGTCGCGGGCCGCGGGTGGCTCAGCGCAACCTGAGTCTGTGCCTACCTGAGCTGGGCGATTTCCAACGCGAGCAGCTGGCCCGCGAGGCGGTACTGGAAACCGCCCGCAGCGCCACCGAGCTGGCCTGGGTGTGGACCCGCAGCAATGCGAAAGTCCTGTCCAAACTGCGCACGGACGAGTCGGCGGAGCTGTTTCACGCCGCCCGCAGTGAGGGTGCCGGTCTGATCATCGCCGCGCCGCACCTGGGCGCCTGGGAGG
>JAUIFV010000258.1 GCA_030430155.1 Gammaproteobacteria bacterium | reverse complement strand
CTAAACAAGCAGACATTGAGCGACAAACACGAAGTGATCGTGGATAAACGCATTGTTTCCACCATGTTCTTGCCTTCAGCCGCGTTGGTGGCCGAAGAAATGGTGCGGTTGATCGAACAATAAAGCCCGGTCGGTGGCATCCCACCGGCGGTTCGCGGCAAACCACTGCCAGCAACCGAGACAGGTCGGCGACACAGCATGACTAACAATCCAGATTGATCGACGCAATGCAGGCAACTCGTCATCGCCACGATTTGCCAACGCTCAGCACCCATCGCGACGTCGCCCAAGCTGCCAAGCAACGCGACCTGCGCACTTCGCCGGCTGACTGGGGTTTGTCTGCGCCGCCACCCTCCACCACAATGCCAGCCCATGGCCGCCCCTTTGGACATCGCCGCGCTGGACCAGCAGCTGGAGGCTCTGCTCGAGCTGGATGAGACGGCGCGGGAGGGTAGGCTGCAGGCGCTGGCCGACGATGATCCCGAACTGGCTGGCCTGCTGCGCAAGCTGCTGGGTTTGGCCGAAGAAGTCGACACACTGCAGCTGCGCGCGGTGGGCGAGGTGGTGCAGGAAGTCGCCGCCGATGCGCCGGCGCCCCGGATTCCCGGCTACGACATCGGTGCGGAAATCGGTCGCGGCGGGATGGCCACGGTCTATGCCGCCAGTCGCGACGTGCACGGCAGCGAGCAGCGGGTGGCGGTCAAGGTATTGCGCACCGCGCTGCTGTCGGCGGTGGAGCGCGAACGCTTTCTCAACGAGCAGCGCATTCTGGCTCAGCTGCAGCACCCCGGCATCGCCACGCTGCTCGACGCCGGATTCGTCGACGGTCGGCCCTACATGGTGCTCGAGCACATCGACGGCCGGCCCATCGATCAGTGTCTGCAGGCCGGGGTCGCGCAGCTGCCGCGCACCCTCGCGGCGATCACCCGGGTCTGCGAGGCGTTGGCGCTGGCCCATCAGCACTTCATCATTCACCGCGATATCAAGCCGGGTAACGTGCTGGTCGACGGCGAGGGACGAGTCAAGCTGATCGATTTCGGCATTGCCAAGATTCTCGACGGAGCCAGCTGGGAGTCGGCGCCGACCCTGACCGGGGCCACGCCGATGACCCTGCGCTACGCCTCGCCCGAGCAGCTGCTGGGTGAGCCGGTGGGCGTGGCCAGCGACATTTATCAGCTGGGCCTGCTGGCCTATCAGCTGCTGACCGGCGCCTGGCCCTTTGCCGAAAGCGATGGCGGTGGCGCCGGCGAGCGTCTGCGCGCTGATGCGCTGCCGGTTCCGGCCAGTCGTCGAGTCGAGGATCCGCGCTTGCGGCGGGCGCTGCAGGGCGATCTGGATGCGATCCTGCTCAAGTGTCTGCAGCGCCGTCCCGCTGATCGCTATCCATCGGCTGCGGCGCTGACCGAGGATCTGCAGCGGCACGCGCAGGCCCTGCCGGTGCGGGCCCGACGGCAGACCCGGGGCTACCTGCTGCGCAGCTTCCTGCGCCGGCATCGTCTTGGCGTTGGGGTCGCGGCCGCAGGCTTGGTGTTGCTGGTGCTGGGCGCAGTTTCGGCATTGCTGCTGGCGCAGCGCTCGGCCGATTACGCGCAGCGCACCGAGCGCATACTGGATACCGTCACCGAGCTGTTCGCCAATGCCAATCCGCTCGGCGGCAGTCCGGAAGGGGTCACCGTCGGCGAGTTGGTGCGCAACACCTCGCAGCGCTTCCTGGAGACCGAGGAGGCCGACCCGCTATTCCAGGTGCTGATGCTGGAACGCCTGGCCGAGCTGCAGCGGGCGATCCGCAACTACAGCGCCGAAGGCGAGCTGCTGGCGCGGGCGCAGCAGCTGACGCGCGATCACCGTCTGGAGCACGAGATCCGTAGTCGTTTGCACGTGCAGTACGCGGAGTCGGCCTTTTCCCGCGGCGATCTGCAGCAGGTGGCGGCGCTGCTGGAGCAGCCCTTTGAGCTGCATCCCAAGCACCGCGCGCAGTTCGATTACCTGCGCGCCAAGTGGCTGATTGAGCGCGGCGACTATGCTGCGGCCGAGAGCGTCTACGAGCAGCTGCTGCCGGCCTTGCAGCGCGGCGAATACGAGGCCCGCTTCCACCACACGGTGCACAACACGCGCGGCATCCTGCTGCGCCGCCAGGGCCGGGTCGACGACGCTATCGCCGCCTACAGGCACGCGCTGACCTACCTTGATCCGCAGCGGTTGGAGCACCAGGAGGCGCTGCTGACGGTGCCGACCAACATGGCCATCGCGCTGGGCGTGGCCGGTCGCTACGTGGAATCCGACGCTGAATTCAGCCGCCACCTGCGTGACAGCGAAGCCCGTTTGGGCGCGGACTACCCGCTGATCGCCCACATCGTTCGCAACTATTCCACCTTGCTCAACCGCACCGGGCGCTATGCGAGCGCCCAAGCCTTGCTGCAGCGCTACAGCGCAGCGTCGGAACGCGGTGATGCAATGCTGGCCAAAGCCGCCTATCGCGAGGCCTGGGCGAAGGCGGCGCTGAATGCCGGCTTGGATGACGAGGCGGCGCGGATGGCGGTGGAATCGCTGGAGATGCATCGCCAGGTGTTCGGCGCCGATCGCGCCGCGATGGCCTCGGCGCTGGACCAGGTCGGCTGGCTGCTGTTTGAGCTGGGCGAGGTGGTGCGGGCGGCGCGCATGGCCGAGATCCAGCTGGCCGTGGATCCGCAGCGTTGGCAGCGCGCCGGCACCATCGTCGCCATCGCGCGGGCGCTGGGGCTGCACCAGTCTGCCACGGTAATCCCGGACTATCCGGCCGGCAGCTGCAATGCGGTTGAAGCACAGGTGCTGCATGCTCGACTGGTGCTGGGGCAGGCACCGGCCAAGCAAGCGATCCCCGAAGACTGCAACGCCCGCCGCGCTTCGCACCTGCAGCACCTGGGCCTGCCGGCGCGATCCGAGTCCGAGCCCCCACCGTTCCCGCCCGAGCCGCTGCGCTCGAAATTCATCCGACTGGGTGACGGCAGCGATGAGGCTTGGCCGCAGGCGCTGGAGGCGGAACTGGGGAAGCGGGTGGATCGGGTGCTGGCGGAGCTGGAGGAGCAGGGCGGAGCGTTGTGAGGTCAGGGCTCGGCGACGATTCTCTCGCTGAGCTGGCTCGTGTGGCGGTTTGCCGGCTCGGTGTGTAGCCGCTCCATTCCGTAATCTTGATGGCGGGCACGCTGCGCTTTGCCCACCCTACGATGGCTGGCCGACGCTGATGAACCCGTAGGTTGGGCAAAGTGCAGCGTGCCCGACTTGTCCTGCCAAAAACTGATCGGCGCTCGTCGTTGGCACGCTCGCGCTGTCTGAACAATGCTCATGCTCTGGCTGAGGACCGCGGGCATCCTGCCCGCACGCTTTGCTTTGGTGTGCGGATCAGGGGCATGCGGGCGGGACGCCCGCGGCCTCAAAGAACGATCCCGCAAGCTCAGCTCAGCCCTCTGCCCTCAGCCCTCAGCCCTAGCTCCGTCCCAGCTACCCCTCCCCAACCGCCATCACCAGCAGCGCCTTCACCCGCAGCCACTCGCGCTGCACAGTGCGCTCGGTGACACCGAAGATGGCGGCGATCTCTGCAGTCCCCATGCCGCTGAAGATGCGGCACTCGGCGATACGCGCCAGCCGCGGCTCGCGGCGGTCCAGCTCGTTGAGCGCCTGATCCAGTACGGCGATCGATTCGGGCGACAGTGCGGCCTGGCCGAACTCCGCCGGGACCGCGTCTGCGAGGGTAATCGGCATGGGCGTACCGCCATCGCGCTTGTCCGCCAGCTGGCGGCGCGCCGAGTCGACGATGATCTGGCGCATCGCCCGCGCGCATAGGGCCAGGAAATGATTGCGGCTCTCGGCCTGCACGCTGCCCGCCCCGGCCAGCTTCAGATAGCACTCGTTGACCAGCACCGTGGTCTGCAGCTGATCGCCGCGACCATGCGCGCGCAGGCTGCGCCGCGCCAGCTGGCGCAGCTGCTCAAACTCGTTGGCGTAGAGCCGATCACCCGCGGCCTGGTCGCCGCCACTCCAGGCCTGCAGGTCGGCGAGGAATTGACTGTCGTCCATCGAATGCTCCAGTGCGGCGGTGGTGGGATTATCGCGGGTCATGGTCGATGGAAAAGCCGATCGGTAGTGCTGCACAGCATAGATCAGGACCTTAAACTCAGGGGTCATCGGCATCCCGATGGAATCGATACGGTGAACCGCACTCTCCCCGCATTGTTCGCACTAGCACTCTTAGGATGCGGCACGTCGGGTCGCCCTGTCGTCGACGATGGCGTTGATTACGCGCAGTGCAGGGAAGGCGTGCGCTGCGCTGTGACGGGAACGCTGACGATCCTGCGGGGTGTGCCCGTATCCACGGCGATCGTGACCAGCGAAGATCGCTGCGTGAAGGTGGCAATGCCGGATCGATTCCTCGAAAGGGCATCGAGCTGGTCAGGTCGGGTTGTCACCGTTCGGGGGGAAGCGTTTCAGGAGCCCGGTTTTGATAACAGCGGCACCGTGGTGTTTTGGTACGAAGAACGAGGGCGACGTGTCGGGCTCGGTGTCTGTGACGGTGGACTGGTCATCTATGCTGATTCCATCGAGGACTCTTCGGGTCGGCGCCAGTTGCTAGGGGCAGGTGAGTGAGGGGTGTTCGCGCTCAAGCGCTATCTGCGATTGCTTTCGCCGGCATCTGTCTGAGTTCCTGTCAACTCGCAGAAATCCAGGTTGTTGCAGAA
>JAUIFV010000052.1 GCA_030430155.1 Gammaproteobacteria bacterium | reverse complement strand
CGGGGCCTTGGCTTACCCCGACACGGACCTCCACCGTGCTGTGTGTGTGCCCCTACGGGCGTACTAGGAGCGTGCTTGCACGCGATGCTGCTGCTCCGGATACACCTTGCCGGTGTCTAGCCCGCATTGTTCATGAACCTTCTACTGCGGCTTCCGCAGGCGCACTGTGGCGCGGCTTGCTCCTTCCGATCGACTCGACGTACTGTTCAAGTACGCCTTTATCGATCTCCAGTCCGCGATCCGCACCACAGCGCGCCTGCGAAACCCTCGCTACGAACGTTCATGAATAATGCGGGCTAGAACCTCGCTCGCGAGCAAGCTCGCTCCTACCGAAACGCGCAGGGTCAGGTGGCCATCGGCTTGCGGTTCATCGCCGCGATGCCAGACTAGAAGGCTTTGGCGACCGTCTCTGCAACTGCGGTCGGGCCTTCGGTTTCGGAAACCCGCTATGAATCGATTCGCTCCGCTCCATGCGCTGGCGTTGCTTGGTGGCTTGCTCGCGTTGCCAGCCGTCGCTGCCGAGTCCGACCAGCCTTCCAGCTGCGGCTATCGCGCCGCGGACGACGACCGCCCGCGCATCGGCTTGGCCTTGAGCGGCGGCGGCGCGCGCGGGCTGGCCCATATCGGCGTACTCAAGGCCCTGGAGGCGCAAGGCGTGCGCGTCGACTGCGTGGCCGGCACCAGCATGGGCTCGCTGGTCGGCGCCTTCTATGCCATCGGCATGCCGGTCGAGGACATGGAGGCAATCATCCTCTCCCTGGAATGGGCGGATCTGTTCAACGATTCCCTGGAGCGGCCGCAGCGCTCCATCCGCCGCAAGGACGAAGACCGTTTGTCCTTGAGCGGGGTCGGCGTCGGCATCAGAATCGACGAAGAGGGCGCCGGACTCAAACTCGCCACCGGTGTGCTCGCCGGTCAGCGCATTCAGGCCTTCTTCGAGAAAACCATGCTCGCCGCCACCACGGTCGAGCATTTCGACCATCTGCCGATTCCCTTTCGCGCCGTCGCCACCGACATCAACACCGGCTTGGCCGTCGTCCTCGATCGCGGGTCGCTGGCCACCGCGATGCGCGCCAGCATGTCACTGCCGGCGGTGTTCGACCCGGTGGAGATCGACGGCAAGGTATTGGTGGACGGCGGCTTGGCCAACCAGCTGCCCATCGATGTGGTCCGACAGATGGGCGCCGAGGTGGTGATCGCGGTCAATGTCGGCATGCCGCTGGAACAGCTCGACAGCAACGCCAACCTGCTCACCGTGATCAATCAGCTGACCAGTCTGATGACCGTCGGCAACACCCGCGACGCCATCGCCACCCTGGGTGATGCCGATGTGCTGATCACTCCGGCACTGGGCACCGATGTCGGCTCGGCAGAATTCGACCGCGGCGCCGAGGCCATCGCCATCGGCTACGACTCGGCCGTCGCCGCCACCGACCAGCTCGCCGCGCTGGTCAGCAACCGACCGACGCGGATGGCCCTGCTGCGCTTGGACAAGGTGCCGGTGATCGACTTCGTGCGTCTGGATAACCGCACCCCCTATGCCAACGAGGTGATCCTGCAGCGCATCGACCTGCCCATCGGCCAGCGCCTCAACACGCTGGAGCTGGAAGCGCAGCTGCGCGGCGTCTACGGCCTGGGCACCTTCGCCCAGGTCAGCTATCAGGTGGTCAACGAGGGCGGCCGCAATGGGGTGATCATCACCGCGCTGCCCAAGGCCCACGGCCCCAACTATGTGCAGATCGGGCTGGAGCTGAACTCGGACTTCTCCAGCGCCTTTGGCGCCAACTTCCGCGCCTCACTGCTGATGGCGCCGATCTCCGAATACGGCGCCGAAGCGCGCTTGTTCGGCCAGATCGGCAGCGAACCGGCGGCCGGCGGGGAGCTGTACTGGCCGCTGGACCCGCTCAACCGCAACGCCTTCCTACTGCGCGGCTTCTACGAATCGGCCGACGTGCAGCTTTTCGATGAGCGCGGCAACAACGTCGCCAACTACGACGTCAATCAGATCACTGCCAGCGCCGGCTGGGTGCGCGAGTTCGGCAACCTCGGCGCGCTCAGCGTGGCCTATCGCATCGGCGCTGGCGAAACCAAGGTCGCGGTCGGTGACCCGGCGCTGCCCGAGCCCGATTTCGACATCGGCGACCTGACCATTGCCCTGACCCTGGATCGCTTGGACAGCCTGTATTTCCCTCGTGAGGGCTATTACGCCCGACTCGGCGTGCTCGCCTCACGAGAGGTCATCGGCGCGGACACCGACTTCGTCCAGGCCGACTTCGACCTGCTCGGCGCGCGCAGCCATGGCAAGCACTCGCTGCAATACGGCATGCGCCTGCACAGCACGACTTCCGGGGTGGCACCGATTCA
This sequence comes from Gammaproteobacteria bacterium, assembly GCA_030430155.1. Lineage (GTDB taxonomy): Bacteria > Pseudomonadota > Gammaproteobacteria > Xanthomonadales > SZUA-5 > SZUA-5. The sequence goes on along the minus strand of JAUIFV010000052.1, from coordinate 24,464 downwards.
GAGCCTCTACCGCCTCGGCGGCCGCGGCCGCGGCATCGGCTATCGCCGCAACGAGATCAGCGGCCAGAACTACCTGGTGCTGGTCGGCGGCTATCTGTATGAGCTGGCCGACATCTTCGGGCGCGGCGCCTTCGTTGGCGGCTCGCTGGAGCTGACCAACGTCTGGGAGGACCGCGCCGACATCGCCTGGGATCAGGCCGTATTGCACGGCGGTGTGTATCTGGGATTCGACTCCTGGATAGGCCCGATGCTGCTCGGCTACGGCGCGCGCGAGGGCGACCAGGGGACGCTGTTTCTGGAGATCGGGCGGCAGTTCTAGGCCTCAGATCTCTTAGATTGGCGGGCCCCAACGACGCTGATCATAGGTAGGCAAAAAATCCGCCTTTGCCCAAGTCCAGCTAGTTGACACAGTGGTTGCATTTTGTCACCGGTTTTTTCTTGCGTGATGGCGCAGCCACGCCCACCGTTGACCTCGGATTGTTTGCCGCATTCCTCAATTCGTGCGATCTGGCGGTCCGCTGCGCGGTGCAGTGACTTTAGGCACGCTGCGAGATAGCAACCAGTCCCTAGGGTTAGAACCGATCCCGACCAGAACCACAGAAAGCGATAATTGGACCATTGGTGAAAGGGATGCTGAGCAACGAACAACAACACCATTACCCAAGCGCAACAGCAAACGCGCTCGATGCCCAGAACCGCGACAGTGCCCAGCCCTCGCCCGGCGCCCTCGCTTACGCGGACTTTCTCAGCCGAAACCTGGGCGAGACCTGCCAAGTCCGTTTGCACAGCGCTGCCGAGAACTGTGGAGACCTGGTAGACGTGCAAGTAGGGCAATGCGCTGAGCATCCATCAGGCGCCGGGATTGATCAATGGAGTCATTCCGAGGACGGCTACTGGGTGGGCGCGGTCTGTGTCATCGACAGCCTACATGCGCAACTGAAGCCAGCGCTGCTACAAATGGCCGCCCACACGACTTCGGCGAAAACAGTGGCGCTGAGTCAGCAAGCGCCCAAACTGGACTGCCCATACAAGATTCTGTACGCCAACCAGGGTTGGTCGGGTCAGCCCAGACGGGCGCTGGACGCGATCAACGGTTGCGTGCGCTGGGCGCAGTTGCCGGTAGTACAACGGCCGCACTTGATCCATGTGCGCGGCCACTACTTCTTTCTGCGCAACGAACGAGCCGCCGGCCAAAATCCAACAGAAGCCTACAGCCTGATCAACCATCGGGCGCGTCTGTCCTTCAGCGACTCGGAAGTATTGAGGTTGGCCCTGGAGCAACTTCGCAACCGCGTATTCGCCGTGCAGCATTTCCAGGGCCTGCTACGCCGCAGCGCCTAGACGCACCGAAATTGCGGCGTAGTCGGCAGTCCTGCGCGTGGTCAAGCTGATGGCGCGCTGTGGGAACGGCGCTCGGTGCTACTGGCTTGGACTCGGCCGTTGCTCATGGTCATACCAAGCCCCGTACTTGTCCCCCAGCCAAAGATGCAGGCGGAACAGGTAGGCATTGGCCAGGAGAATGATCCCGCCAGCCAGCGAGGCCTCGTTGATCAAGCCAAACACGCAGAACAGAAAACCAAACAGGTGCGAGGCGAACTCCACCTTGACGGCGGCGTGGCGACTTGGCTTGAAGCTAAAAAAATTCATTGCAAACAGCCACTTGAGACCCAAAGGAAGGCTTTGCCAGTGGTTCGACTTGCGGTCGATCATGAAATTCTCCTGATTCAGCGTTGCCACATCGACTTGCAGTGCTGACGCCAGGGATTTGAGGCTTTCCAGGCTGGGCTTGTGGCCACTTTCAATGCGCTGAATAGTGCGTGCGCTCAGACCACTCATCTGGGCAAGCTGCTCCTGGGAAAGGAGCCGGCTGAGGCGTAGCTGCTTGAGGATCATCGAATCACCCGTCGTCAGTGGATACCGATCATGCGCCGCCAATGCCCATGGCGGTTACGAAATCCACCCGACAGGCGCACGACAGTCGGTCGCAATCGCCAGAATCGGTGATCAAGCCGATGCAAGCCGCAACATGTGATGCTTTGTTACAAGTCAATTGCGACAGAATGTGACCTGAACACGAATTCAAACGGGGAGTGACATGTTCAGCACATTCATCGGCAGCCGGCCGGGTCCGGCTGCAGCGGTATTCTTTGCCCTTTACTCGGCGACGCCGGTTTGGGCAGACAGCACGCCACCGAGCGCCGCCGGTCCAACCACGGTGGCCTGCCAAAGCACCAGCGGCAATACCTGCATCGTCGCCGATGCGAACTTCAGCATCTCAGTCAGCCCAGCCAGCGATAGCGGTGGCTCCGGGATCGACCCGAACGGCTATCAGATCTGTCGCAGCGATGACACCGACGGCTGGGGCGGTTGCGAGGTCAACCTCAGCCTGGCCGGGCCGACCAGCTTCGTGGTCAGCGGCGGCCACCGTCCGGCCCCGGGGAAACGGCGGGCCTACTACTTTCGCTCCCGCGACAACGCCGGCAACTGGGGGCCGTGGAATACCCCTCGCTATGTGAAGACCGCCGGCGCCGACAACACCCCGCCGACCGCGCCTGGCCCGACTACGACCTCCTGTCAATCGACCTCCGGCAACACCTGCCTGGTGGCCGACGGCAACTTCACGCTTAGCGTCAGTCCGGCCAGCGACAGCGGCGGGTCGGGGCTCAATCACTCCGGCTACCAGTACTGTCGCAGCAACAACACCAGCGGCTGGGGCGGTTGCGAAGTGAGCATGACCACCAGCGGCGGAACCAGCTATTTGGTCACCGGTGGCCACCGGCCGCCGCCGGGACAGCGCAGGGCCTACTATGTCCGCGCCCGCGACAACGCCGGCAACTGGGGACCGTGGAATACCCCTCGCTACATCCAGACCGACGTCGACACCACGCCGCCGACCATGCCTGGTCCGACCACGGTCAGCTGCCAATCGACCAGCGGCAACACCTGCCTGGTCCCAGTCGGCAACTTCACCGTTTCCGCGGCCGCGGCCAGCGACGCCGGATCAGGCGTGGCCGGCTACCAGATCTGCCGCAGCAATGACGTCACCGGCTGGGGCGGATGCGCGGTCAATCTGACCCTCAACGGCGGCACCAGCATGGTGGTCAGCGGCGATCACCGCCCTGCCCCCGGCGCTCGCCGCGCCTACTACTTCCGCGCCAAGGACCATGCCGGCAACTGGGGACCGTGGAACGACGAGCGCTACGTGCAGACCCTGCCCGACGATGTGCCTCCGTCTGTGGTGAGCCAGCTGCGCGCGCGCATTGGCGGCCAGCTGATTTCCGGACTGGAGGTCAGCGTGGCCAACCCGACGATCGCTGTCAGCTGGCAGGCAGCAACGGACAACGATCAGGTCAGTCGATATCAGGTTGTGCTGCAGCGGGTCAGCAACGGCAGCTGGCTCTACAGCCCCTGGGTGAATCACCCCACCACCCAGTTCAATCTGGCCACCAGCGGATTGATCGACGGCCAGCAGTACCAGCTCTGGGTCCGCGCCGAGGACCGCTCTGGCAACCACAGCGGCTTCGTCAGTGGCGGCGTATTCAGCGTCGACCTGGTCGATCCCGACACCACGCCGCCGTCGACCGTCGGTAACTTGAGTGCGCAGATCGACGGCGACGAGCTGGCCGGCCAGGACATCGACCATCGCGATCCGACCATTGCGGTGTCCTGGAGCGCCGCCAGCGACGCCAGCGGCATCAGTCGCTACCAGGTCATCCTGCGCCAGATCGGCGGCAGCACGGTGCAATCGCTGAGCATCAACCACCCGCAAACCAGCGCTACGGTGCAGGGCAGCGGCCTGACCGTGGGCCAGCGCTATCAGATCCGGGTGCGCGCCCAGGACAACGCCGACAACTGGGGCAGCTACGCCAACAGCGGCACCTTCAGGGTGATCGACTTGCCGGTGACCGTGTTCCCAGGGCACGAGCTGGTGGTCAACTCGCTGGCGGTGGTTGAAGACCCGACCCGAACCACCGGCTGCGGCGCGTGGACCTTCTGCGCAATGATGACCAGTCTGGCCGGCGGTCAGGACCCGGCCGACTACACCCGCAACTGGCTGCGTCAGTGGGAGAGCGACCATAACGTCAACGGCGATCTGGTCGAGGCCCGTTCGCACATGCTCACCGAAATCGTCAATCCGTGGCCCAAGCAGGCCAACGGCAAGCTCGATCTGACCCGCTCGCCATTCCGCCTGCTCGCCATCGTCAATCGCGCCGACCTCACCGGGCCGGGCGATGCCGGTGAGGCGAGGATGGTCTACGGCACCGAGCGCGGCAGCGGCTTCACGGTGATCTTCGAATACAAGATGAGCACCGCCCTGATGTCGCGCGGCGAATGGTGGAGCGAGTGGCATCGACTGAACCTGCATCCCAACCAAGCCTCCGCCGGCTACCTGGAGCAGCTGCAGTTCCTCACCGACACCTTTGCCCGCACGCCGATCAACGGTCGCATCTCGCTGGGCCAGGTCCGCACCAACGACGGACTGGTGTTCGCCACCACCTTCCTTTGGGAGTGGCGCGAGTTCAATCAGAATGGCCCCGGCGCGCCGCTGCTGCACACCACGGTCAAGCAAACGCCGCAGCGGGCCCCGCTGTTCGGTTTCCCGGAATGGACCGAGATGGTGACGCAGTGGATCGACGACAACGAAACCGCGCTGCTCAATCAGACCCACGTCATCAGCGCGCCGCTGCAGCTGGCCGGCAATGACACCGGCTTCGGCTTCTACGGCGACCACACCAATAACCCCTGGGCCAGGCTGAACTTCTCCCAGGCTACTTGCAGCGGCTGTCACGTCTCCGAGACCACGCCGGTCGGTGGCGCGGCGCCGTTCTTCCACATCAAACCGCGCCCTGCCGGACAGGTGGCGACGCTGAGCCAGTTCTTCTTCAATACGCCGCTTTGCGTCGACCTGGTCCATTCCAGTGGCGAACTGATCCAGTGCTGGAACACCTACACGCAGAACGAGATGGGTCGCCGCAAGTCCCTGTTTGAGGCCCGGCTGCGTTCGGTGGGATACAAGTCCGACAGCCAGCTGAAGACCTTCCAGCCCACCCGCGAGCCGGACGACGCCGAGGCGGTCAAGATGTCCACCAAGCGGGTGCATTAGTGCAAAGCTAAGCAGTGCGGCCGGGGCGCAATCTGGCGCCCCGGCCGATAGGGTCATTCCGCGCTCAGACCTGCAGGCCATGGCGAGCGCGCAGCGCAGCGGCTGTACAGTCGTGGGGTGCCGGCGGCAAGATGGCCACGCACTGCCCCCATCGTCGAAGTCGAGATCGAATGAGCCTGTTCACCGCACTGGTGTTGCTGCTCCTGCTGCGGCTGTTACTAGGCCCGCGGGTCAAGCGGATGACGCTGCTGTCGGCAACGGCACTGGTCGCCGTACTGGGAGCCTATCTGTGGCTGATCGCCACGCAACGCCCAACGGAGCCGACGTCCGTGGCAGCGCAGCCGCAGCAAGCAAACCGGCTGCAGCAGCAGCTGGAGCAGGGTCTGCGCGACGATGATCTGGAACTCATAGCGCGCAGCCTGGCCGACGGTGCGGACGCCAGCAACGCTGCCGGGCGCGACAGCTATCTCACCCTGGCGCGCAGTACCGATGCGCGCCAGCTGTTGCTCAGCTCCGGCGCCAGCCCCGATGGCCTGCCAACTCAGGACCCGCCACTGCTGAAGGCCTTGGGCGATGATGATCTGCCGCTGTACCGCTGGCTGCTGAACGCCGGCGCCGACCCGAATCGGGCCACCGACGCCTTGCCGGAGCTACTGGTGGTGACGCTGTTCAACCACGACGACCCAGCACCGTGGCTGCAGCCTCTACTCGATCGCGGCGTGGACCTCAATAGCGAGTTGGCCGGCGGTCTCAGTACGCTCGACGAGCTGCTGCTATCCGGACTGCATCCCGAATGGGTGCAGCGGCTGCGCAACGCCGGCGCCCGCCATGCCCTGCTGCTGGATCGCGGCGCAGCGCTGTCCCCGGAACACCCGGCAATGCTGCACGTGCGCGATTGGCTGCAGGCCAAACGGCAACCCGACTGGCCGGACTCCGAAGACCGGTTTGTGCTGCGCAACATTGGCCGTCACGGCTGCGATCAGCAGCAGCCGGCGCTGGCCGAGGCCACGCTCATCGGACGTAGTGAAGGCGACCAGGCGCTGGTCGAGGTGCTGGGACCAACCGACTACGGCCCGCGCAAAACCATGATCGGCCTGCGCCGGCTGACCGCCGAAGCCAATCCCCAAGGGCCGGCCGAGCGACCTTTGGATCCCGCGGCAGATGACGGCCTGTGGCGAATCAGCGGCTGCGCGGAGGATCGGCGCTACTCGGGTTAATGCAGGACAAGGCAAGACCGTGTCGCCGGCATCAGACTATGCACGGCTCTCACCCCTGAGCATCGCGACGATGATGCCTACCAACATTCGGTTGACCTGATCGATATCCACCGGCAGGGCTCTGGCGGTGATGGAATAGCCTTCGACGAAGGAAACGACCACGCTGACCGCGTTCATCAAAGCCACCTCGTCGACCGCCGCGAACTCCAAATTCTGGGCCAGGGTTTGCAGCAGCTTACGGTAGTACCGATTCAGATAGCCGTCGATCGCTTCATTGCGGGTCGCGATGGCCCAATACTCTCGAAACATCCGGCACATTTCTGAGACCTGCAGTCCGTGCGCGAGAAAGGATCGCAGCATCGGTGACAGTTCCTGCTCAAGATCTGCCTGCCCGGCCAGCACGGACTGCTGGCGAACCTCGTCGATGCACTGGCCGAAGTAGCGATCAGCCATCGCCTGCAATAACTCGTCCTTGTTCTTGTAGTAGTGCTGGACATTGCTAAGCGACATCTCGCAGCGCTGGGCCACCTGGCGCATGGTCAGTCCGTGGTCACCCTTGGCCTTGAGCAGCTCCAGTGCGGAGTCGATGATCAGCTCGGACTTGTTGGACTTCATTGTGGGCCGATCGGTTCGAGCTACCGCCCACATTCTAGCCATTGACTCCACTAGGTCAATCGACCTAATCCTACTAGGTCAATTGACCTAATGAGGAAGTGTCGGCTGTGATCAACTCGCTACGAACCCCCGATGACCGCTTTCAGGACCTGCCTGGATACAACTTTCAGCCGCACTATGTGCGAGACCTGAGAGGCTACGAAGGGCTACGCGCGCACTATCTCGATGAAGGCGACCGCGATGCCAGCGAAGTGTTTCTGTGTCTGCACGGTGAACCCACATGGAGCTATCTGTACCGGAAGATGATCCCGGTTTTTGCGGCGAGCGGCGCTCGCGTGATCGCCCCTGATTTGCTCGGCTTCGGCAAATCCGACAAGCCCATCGACGAAGGCACCTACCACTTCGAGTTTCATCGCAACTACTTGATCGCGCTGATAGAGAAGCTGGACCTGAACAACGTCACCCTGGTCTGTCAGGACTGGGGTGGGCTCCTGGGACTGACACTGCCGCAGTCCATGCCGGACCGCTTCGAACGCCTGCTGATCATGAACACTGGGCTGCTGCAGCCGGTCACCGATGGTGCCTTCATCGAATGGAAGAACGATCTACTCATGCCGGAGGACCTGCAACCGGACGCCTTCATGCGCAAGTACGCACCGACACTGAGCGCCGAAGAAGCCCGCGCCTATGCCGCGCCGTTTCCCTCCAGCCGCTACCAGGCTGGCGTCCGCAAATTCCCAAAGATGGTCGCAGATCCCGATCCAGCCTGCCTTCAGCACTCCGCAGCGGCGATGGAGTTCTGGCGGCAATGGAACGGGCAGTCCTTCATGGCCATCGGCATGCAGGACAAGATGCTCGGACCGCAAGTGATGAACTTCATGCGCACGGTGATTCGGAATTGCCCGGAGCCCTTCGAAATCGCCGATGCGGGGCACTTCGTCCAGGAGTTTGGCGAGCAAGTGGCGACCAAGGCGCTCGCGTCATTCGCCGCTGCACAAGGATGACTCTCAGAGTGCAAGCTGGCCAGCACCGTTACCCCTGGGGCAGCGGGCCCGGATCGGCACACTGACCGCTCAACCGGGTCAGCGCATAGCTGCCGCTGCCCAGTTCGATGTCGTAGTCCAGCACCGCACTGGTGCAGCTGTTCCAGCGCAGCGTGGCCTGACCGGCCGGCTGCAGCTGAGGTCGCTGCTGCGGATCCTGGAAGTTGCCGCCGACGGTGGTGTAGACCTGCAGATTGGCCACATCGCCGTCGATTTCCCCCTGCAGCACGTAAAAGCGCTGGGCGCCGTTTTCCTGCGTGTACCAATAGGCCAGCACCTCATTGCGATCGGCCAGCACTTCGACGTTGAGTCCCTCGCCGCTGGTTGCGGGGTTGTAATAGCTGCCTGACAGCGCCGCGGTGATGCTCAGGTCCATAGTCGGCAGGATCTGTTCGCGGAGCAGATCGAATACCCCCGGCCCCCGTGCGTTGTAGTCCTCGGCGGTGCTGGCCAGGATCAGATCCAACTGCGGAAAGATCATCAGAAACTGGCGGCCCGCGCCGTGTGCGTACCACACCGGGTGCTCACGGCCGCGGGCGTCCACCAGCCCGGCGTACCACCACTGGTAACCGTAGCCGTAGACCTCCTCATCATCGGCGAAGCCCTCCTCGTTGCCGGCGTGGTTGTAGCGGGTGAACATCTGCTTGATCCAGGCCTGGTCGATGATCCGCTTGTCACCCACCGATCCGCCATCGAGCAGCATCCGCCCCAGCTTGAGCATGTCGGCCGGGCGCAGCCACAGCCCCACACCCAGCGGCGCGTCGCCATACGGAAAATTGGTGAATCCAAACGGAATCTCGAAACGCCAGTCGTCGATTCCCAGGGGCTCGAACACCTCCCGACCCAGCAGATCCTGGGGCGGCGCGCCGGTGGCCTGACGCAGCACCCCGCTCATCAGGATCGAGGCGCCGGTGTTGTAGGTGAAGGTGCTGTTGGCGGGCGCAACCCGGGGCAGCGAAAGCACGTGCAGATACCAGTCCGGAGACTGGAACATCTGCGCGAAGGAGTTGCTGGGATCGGTGAATGGCGTGCTCCATTCGTCCCACTGCAGACCAGTGCGCATCGACAGTATGTCGCGCAGGGTGAGATTCTGATTGGCCGCCATCGGCTCCCAATGCCACGGATAGCTGGGGAAGTAGGTGTCGATGGAGGCATCGATGGAGACCTGATTGCGGCGGATGGCGACCCCCAACAGCGTCGCGCCGACGCTTTTGGTGACCGAATTGAGCAGGTGCAGCTCATCACCGTTGGCGCCGAGAAAATACTGCTCATACAGACGTTCGTCGCCACGCTGAATCAGCAGCGACTTCACAAATCCGTATTCACCGGACTCGAGCGCGGCGGTGAGCCGCGGGCTGTCGATCTGGGCGCTGGCCGCGCTGGCGAATAGGAGCAAACAGAACGCCAGCGCGCTGGCGAGGAGCTTGGTCATGGTGCGGCGCCTTCAGACGGAGTCGGCGCCGATGATAGGGATTGCAGCGGGGCTCCAGGACAGTTTCAGCAGGCCGCGGGTCAGGTTGGGATGCAATGAGCAAGTGCTGGGCCGTTGGAAGCGGATGCTCCGCCGAAGGTACGCTCGCGGCAGCATTGCTAGGTGAACTCGGTTCTGCGCTGGCTGAAGCAGAGCGCACTCGGGTTCAGACCCAGACCTGTAGGATCTAGCCTCCGTTGCCCGGCGGCCACCAGATGATCCGCTGCTTTCGCCGTAGTACTGCTGCCCTCACCATCGCCCTGGCCATGCTGCTGGGGGCACCCGCCGCCTGGGCTGACCGCGCAGCCTATGTACAGAAGCTCGATCTGGTTGCAAGCACCGCCACGATGACAGTGCGCCATCATCATGACTGGTCCAAGACCAGGAAATCGGACGGCCGCTGGCACCTTCACTATTCTGCTGAATCGCCGTTCGGTGTGAGTGAGGACGCAGCCCACATCGCGTTCTTGACCTCTGATGGCAACTTGCAGAGTCGCGTCCCCAGCCCTCCACTTACCCATCTGGCCATATCCGATGACGGCAGATTCGTGATCGGGCTTTCGCGGATCAAGCTGATGAACTACAGCCAGCTGGTCGTCTATGATCGGAAGGGCAGTTTGTTGTTGAAGAGGGGAATCTCGGCGCAGGTCTACTGCTTGAGCGTCGATCACTTCAAGGCGGTCAGGCTCGACCACTCGGAGGCGTTTGGTGAGTTGGACAGGTTCGCGGAAACCGCGCAGATCAGCTACGGATGGTTGGCTGATGGTGTGGCCTACCTCGATCTCAGAGACTGGCCCGGGACGCCGCAGATTGCCGATTTGCGCGCGAAACTGGCGCCAGACCGATGCGCCTCCCCCTACTCTCCAAACATCAGCGAGTCGGTGACCAATCTGGTCCGCTGGTACCACGCCGATGATCCGAGCCCTCGGATCGTGGATCGAGATGGGAATGCGTACGAAGTACGGCTTCGCGATCCGGCCGGTCTGGAGATTGGCGTCCGTTTTGAGCAGACGCCGTTGGTCAGTGTGCAGAATTGAGGGGACGCCTGGTCTCCGAGAATCCACGCCGTCAGCTTGATAGTTCCTGTGGCAGCACCATTACGGTTGCTCCGGCGCAACCTGTGCGTTGCGCAGCCAGAGCATTCTTCAACGATGACTCCACGTCGCGATACCCGTCCCCCAACCGGCCTTTCGTGGTTGTCCAGCTTCGCTGCAGTGCTGACCGGCTTCGGCATGCTGTTGAGCGTTGCTGCGAATGCCGAACCAACCGGCAACGCTACTCCAGGTCTCGATGTGATCGACACGCCCCTAGTGCGCGCATCGGTGATCAGCACGGTAACGGCGCTCAGCGATAGCTATGTCTATCCGGAGGCCGCGAGCAAGATTGGCACCGAGATGCTCAAGCGGCTGGAAAATGGTCTCTACGATCAGATTTCGACCAAGCGGGAGTTCGCGGACCGGATCGGGGAGGAGTTGCGTGAGATCAGCGGCGATGGGCATCTAGGCATCATGCTCAAGGTCGCTGGCGAAGAACCAACCCACGTCATCACGGAGACGGTTGATCGACTGCGACTGAACTATGGCTTCCAACATATCGAAATCCTCGAAGGGAACATCGGCTATCTGAAGTTCAACAAGTTCTATCTGGATGACGAAGCTCGGATCACTGCCGATCATGCGCTCGGATTCCTGGGCACCAGCGACGCGCTGATCATCGACTTGACCGAGTGCGTCGGCGGCTCGCCAGAGCTGGTTCGGCACATACTGAGCTACTTTTTCGCCGAGCAGACGCCGCTTTGGCGAATCATCGATCGCCATGGCGAAACCACCTACGAGGCGCTCTCTACCCCCGGCCTTGGCGCCGAGCGCTTCAAGCGTGACTTCCCCTTGTACGTCCTGACCAGCGCAAACACCGCGAGCGGAGCGGAGCTCTTCGCCTACACCTTGCGAAGCTACGGCAAGGTGCAAACGGTGGGCCAAGGGACCATGGGTATTGCCCACGCGGTCGGCGCGATTCCCATCAACGAGCACTTCGTCGGCCGCTTCTCCACCTACCGCAATGCCAATCCGGTGACCAATAGCAACTGGGAGGGTGTCGGTCTGGAACCCGACGTACCCGCGAAGGTGGAGGACAGCCTCGACACGGCGATTCGGTTGGCCTCTGAACGCTTGGGCGGAGACTAGCGCGGGAGCCTGGACGACGAACCGCGCCGCTCAGGGCAGACTCAATGCCGGCCTGAAGCCGCCATAGGGATGCCGGGAGCTGCGCGGGAAGGCGTAGCGCGCGGCGGAGCGTAACCAGAAGCCCCAATCGTGCCAGCCACCGCCGCGGACCACCGCCATGCCGCAATCGCCGTCGCGGCGCGGCTGACCGTCCTCGGCGGCGCTGTTGTGATTACCGGTGGCGCAGTCCTGCATCCACTCCCAGACGTTGCCGTGCATGTCGTGCAGGCCGAAGGGATTGGCCCTGAGGCTGGCGACCGGTAGGGTGCGCTGACGAAACTCGCCGCTCGGACAGCCGCTGGCCGGCATGATGGCGTTGTAGTTGGCATCGTCGGTGCCGATGCAATCGCCACGGTAGGTGCGCGTGGTCGTTCCGGCGCGGGCTGCGTACTCCCATTCCGCCTCGGCTGGCAGCCGATAGCGCTCGCCGGTGATCCGCGACAGCCAGCCCACGTACTGCTGCGCGTCGTTCCAGCTGACGTCAATGACTGGCCGTTCGCCGCGCCCCCAGCCTTCGTCGGCGGGACGGTGGCTGCAGTCGCCGGCGTCCACACAGGCCTGCCACTGATCGAAGCTGACTTCCGTTCGCGCCAGGGCAAAGCGCGCGATGCGGACGTTGCGCTGCGGGCCCTCGTTGAGCTGTCTCTGCGGCTCGCCAGTCGGGCTGCCCAAGGTGAAGCTGCCGGCTGGGATCACCACCATCTCAGGGCACTGCGCGCAGTCCCGGAAGCGACTGCCGGCGCTCAACACCGGCCAGCGCCGAGCGGATCTCAGGGCCTGCAGCAGGGCGTCGTCAGCGGCGATCCCGGCCGCGTCCTCGGCTAGTTGCAAGTTGACCGCCGCGGCGAAACGGCCGAGTTCATCCAGCGTCGCCTGGTCGAACGTGCCGTCGTCGCCCACCGAGCGATCCAGCCGGCGCAACTCGGCCTGCAGCGCGCCCACCCGCTCACGCTGCGCAGCCAAACGAATGCCTTCCAACCTCTCCGACTCCATGCGTTCGGCGTCCAGCCGCTGCGTCTCCAGCCGTAGCGCTTCGCGGCGCTGCGCCTCCAGGCGCTCGGTTTCGAGGCGCTGCGCAGCCTGGCGCTCGGTCTCGAGGCGCTGCGCGATCAGGCGTTCGGCCTCTGCAGATGACGCGGGCTGGTCCACCGGCTGGGCGTCGGGCGCAGCCGATGGCGGCACGGCACTGGGCGCACCTGCAGCGCCGGGTGCTGGCATCGGCTCGGCAGCGGCTGCGTCGTCCACGGCGCTCGACTCGGGCGGCGCTGGCGTGGAGGCGGCATCCACGGGCAGGCTGGCGTTGCCATCTGCTTCAGTCGTGGCCAACGCCGGCGGCGAAACGTCACCGATGTCGCTCTGAGCTGCCGGTGGGTCCGACACGGACAATCGGTCTGCAACCGCCGCAGGCGTCGCAGCGATCTCGGACGGGTTGGACTGCGCCTGCAGCCACAGGTAGCCGACGCCACCGGCAAGGACCAACGCGCCGATCAACAGCAGCACGGACCAGCTGCGGCGCGCGGCTGTCGGCGGCGCAGCTGCGGGGGCGACCGAGGCCTTGGCAGGCGGCACGTTTGGCCGGATGGCGGTGCCCACAGGTCTGCTCTGCTTCGGCAACTGCTGTGGCGATTCCCCTGCACCATGCGCGCCCGGCTGCAGCGCCATTCCCAGCGCCTCCACCATCGCCGTTGCCGTGGGCCAGCGCGCCTCCGGATCCTTGGCCAGACCGCGACGCAGCACCTGCTGCGCCGCCTTTGGCACCCGCGCCAGTGGCGCCTCGGGCACCGGCTCCTGGACATGCTTGAGCAGCACCGCAAGCGGCGTATCGGCGTTGAAAGGCACTTCGCCGCACTGCCACAGGAACAGCATCACCGCCAGCGCGTAGATGTCGCAGGCCGGGCCGATGGCCTGCCCCTGAGCCTGTTCCGGGGCCATGTACAGGGGCGTGCCCAGCACCGAGCCGGTACCGGTCAGCGCGGTGCCGCCCTCGACCAGTCGGGCAATACCGAAGTCGGCAAGGTAGACCTCCCCGCCCAGCCCGATGAGCAGATTCTGCGGTTTCAGATCGCGATGAATCACCCCCTGGGCGTGAGCGCAATCCAGCGCGCGGGCGACCTGCAGAAACAGTGCGATGCCCTGGCTGCGCCCCAGCGACTTGGACTCCAGCTGCTCCTGCATGGTCCCGCCCGGAACCAGGCGCAGCGCCATCCACGGCACGCCGTCCTCAATGCCGCTGGCATACAGGGGCACGATGTGCGGATGCTCCAGTCGCGCGATCAGTTTGGCTTCGCGCGCGAAGCGCTCGCCGAAGCCGGGTTGACGGGTCAGCTCCGCCGGCAGCACCTTCAGCGCCACCTCCCGGTCCAGCGCCGAATCGTGGGCCCGGTAGACCGCCCCCATGCCACCGCGTCCCAGCGGTGCAATGACCTCGTAGGGGCCGAAGCGTTGCCCCGGCGTTGGATCGGCCATGCGGCTATCGTCTAAGCGCGACGCCCACCGCGCCGTAGCCGGATTCTACGCGAATGGGTGGGGGAGCATTGGGGCGCTGGTGGGCCGGACCGGAAAGCAAGAGGCGACTCGCAGCTGCGAGTCGCCCGGTGCTCTGCGGGGTCAGTCGCTAGCGCAGCTTGAGCTCGCATGAGACCAGCTGGTCCCGACCGCCACCGCCGTCACAGCGGTCCTCGCCGTTGCCGCCGTCGAGAAAGTCGATGTCGTCGCCGCCGATCAGCAGGTCATTGCCTTCACCGCCGTCCAGATCAAGGCTGATCAACCCATTGAGGCCAACTGACCCGACGATCACGTCGCTGCCGCCCTGACCGTTGACGTCCAGGTTCTCGACCGTGCCGATGTCCAGTGTAAACAAACCCAGGTTGGTGCGGCGGAAGCGTACACGCTCGCCGTTCGGGTCAATTCTGAAGCTGTCGCCGGCGGTGCTGCTGCCGCTGACCCGGACCACATCAACGCCTTCGCCGCCTTCGATCAAATCGCTGCCATCGCCTTCGTTGACCACGATCAGATCATTGCCGTTCTCACCCAACACCACGTCGTTGCCGCGGTTGCCGAGGATGGTGTCGTTGCCGGCACCGCCGCGCAGCACGTCGGCGCCGTCGCCGCCGGCCAGTTCGTCATTGCCGGCGTTGCCGTCCAGGGTCAGCGCGACGTTCGGCCCGGCTTGTTTGGCGTCGATACGATCGTTGCCGGCGCCGCCGTCGATGTGCAGCTGCTCCACGCTGCCGATGTCCAGGGTGTACAGACCCAGGTCGGCGCGCTGTAAGCGCACCCGGCTTTGTCCTGCTGCCGCGGCGCTGACGTCGATCTGCTCATCGGCGTCGCTGCCATTGATCTGCAGTAGGTCTTCGCCCGCTCCGCCGTCGAAGACGTCGCTACCGTCGCCGTTGTTCCAGATCAGCAGGTCCATGCCGGGGCCGCCCTCAACGAAGTCGTTGCCTTGGTTGCTGATGATGATGTCCCTGCCCTCTTCGCCCAGCAGCACGTCGTTGCCCGAGCCGCCAATCAGCAGGTCGTTGCCCGAGCCGCCCAGCAGCACCGCCTTGGGCAACGCACCGTTGAACTCATTCAGACTGACCCGATCGTTTCCGTCACCGGCGTCCACCCGGATCGAGGTGGTGTTGAAGGTGGTGGCGACGCCGCCGCTGATCGCCACTTCGCCGTCGTTGACCATGATCAGGTTGTTGCGCTGACCGACCCGAATGACGTCGGCTGCGGCGCTGCCGTCAATCTGCAACACGCCGTCGTCCCAGTGCGCGACGATGACGCTGGATTGCGCCTGGGCGGCGCTGGCCATGGCCAGGCTCAATGCGGTCGCAATAATCTGTTTTCTCATGTCGTTCTCTCCAGTTGGGAAGGGAGAGGCGTGATGGCCTCTTTCCGGGGAGAACGAGTCGGTCAGATCAAAACGACATCGACGGGCGAGCGGCAACCGAAACCGCCAACCAGTGCACATACGCAGACAACGAGACAGTCGTGGGCGGACCAGATGACTATCAGGTGGTGGGCTTGCTGTTCCTGTGTCTTCGGAAATTGCCGAAGCGCTCAGAATGCGTAACGCAAGCCCACGTTGAACGAGGTGATGTTGCCGAACTCGTAGCCGGTGACCAGAGCCAGATCAGGCCGGAAATACCAGCGGCCGTTCACCCCGACGAGGATATCGTCGTCGAAGGTGTCCGAGCCCCCGGTATCGACCTCGCCGACCGAGGTATAGCGCAGGTGGCCCTGCAGGTGTATCGAGGGCGTCGCGGCCCAAAGAATGCCGACCTCGCCGCCCAGACCACTCTCGTCGGCGTCGGCGTTCAGATTGAAGCCGGCGACCTCGACGTCCTTGAACTCGGCATTGTCCAAGCTGAGCCGGCCGTAGAGACTCATTTCCGGCGAGACCGGGTAGGCATAGCCGACACCGACGCGCCAGCGCACCACGTCGAATTCGCCTTCGACCCTCAAAGAACCGCCCCGGACCTCTAGCTCCTGGCCGACCGACGAGTAGTCACCGAAGAGATGGAAGTTCTCCCCGACCTGAAACGCCCCAGCGATAAAGCCGCCGGCGTCGGCATCGCTTTCGAGTTCGAGCGGGCTGCCGGTGCTGGAGATCGCCCCGGAGTCCTCGACGTCGTTGGCGAAGGCGACCATGAAACCGCCCTCCAGGTATGAAAAGCCGAGCTCCTGCGCGACCGCGGCCGTCGGCAGATTCAGCACAACGGCAACGCCGAGGGCGAGCAACTTGTGAGTAGTGGACATACGCATGAGGCCTGCGGGGACTTGGTAATTACGGGAGCGCAGTTTTGCCGAGCAGGAGTCAGGGAATGGTGATTCCGAGCGCGCTTACTGATCACAGACCAGTGACATGCTTGGTTGCCGAACGCCCTGCAACTGGGCCAAGAAGTGCCGTCCAGTCGCGTGCGCTACGGCGTCAAAACAGCGCACATCTCCCGAAATCGGTCCAGAGAGACCTGGCCCAGTCCATGGATACGCTCGTCTATGAAGGTGAGTTGCCGACAGGCGTGCCTGTGGCCTTCATTCACTGCTGAGCCGGTTCGCCCTCCTCGGGCGTCGAGCCCGCAATCCACTTCAAGCCGCGCACCGCGGTTGCCGGAAAGGCTTCGGAATGTCCGGATTGCGCTACGACCTCCAGTGCCCTCAGATTGACTCCGGAGTCCACGCTGCTCTTCAGCGTTGCCATCAGCGCCTGGATGGCGGCCATCGCATCGGTCTCTTTCTCACCAACGCTGACATACACGTTGGCGTTGAACTGAGCGCCGGCGGCGCCGCGTTCGGCGGCAAGATCCTGGATGAACTTCAGACTCTCGGCGTTGAATGCCGGACTGCCGAGCACATAGTTCCTGAACGTGTCAGGCGATTCGTAGAGGATGTAGGCACCAAACGCGCCGCCCAATGAGAATCCGAAATAGGTGCGCTGCGCAGGGTCGGTGCTGTAGTTGGCTTCCACGTATGCGATCACGTCATCGCGGATGAAGCTCAAGTGGTTGCGCGCCTGACCCACGTTGTACTTCGCTTGGATCTCGGGATCGGACGACGGGACCACCGTGTAGTCGCGAAAGCGGCTGATATGAGGGCGCTCGTCGCCGTCGAAATCGTCTTTGGCGTCCTGCTGCCAGGAGATGACCACCACAATGGCATTGGGAAGCACGTATTCGGCCGCACCGGAGAGCATCTCCATATGCCAAGCGCCGTCGGTGGCATAGACCACAGGATGCCGGGTCCCTGATGTTTCCCCGTAGTCCTCCGGCAGCCGGATATAGAGCTCATATCGCCGGTCCGTGCTGCTGTCGGTGATCGGCACCACTGTCGATCGCGGGATCGCGTATGGCTTTGCTTCGGCGGCGATTGCGCCTACTAAAGACATGACCAGCAGCAATGCCAAGGCAATGGTGTTCTTCATCACGACCACGATTCACTCTGTTTGCGAACGCCCCAATTGAGCACATCGGCGCAGGCCGCGCCATGGATCTGCGGTGAATCGTTCAGCGCAAGGGACGAGGTGTGGGTTGACGGCGAGTAGCGCTCGAGCGTTGAAGATCAAACGCTTTCGCATTCGATCGCTGCACTTCGCGTGCGTTCGGAATAACCATCTAGACATGGCAGTCCGCCGACGACCCCTGTGGGTACGGATTTTGGAAGTTGCATACCTGCAGGAGAGGGCTCATGGCGCGCTGGATGCTACAAGACTAGATCTGCACCTGGCGCCTCGTGGCGCCTTGCATTGACTGACGCCAGGAACTGAGGCTCTCCAGGCTGGGCGCGTGACCGCCTTCGATGCGCTGGAAAACTGCTCCTGCGAGCCGCCTGAGGCGTAGCTGCTTGAAAAGCATCAAATCACCCCTGGTCAGAGGATCGTTATTCGCTGCCGGCACCCATCGCGGTTACGCTTATGGAACGGCGTACGCTGACTCAAAACCGTCCGCGTAGAGATTGTTGGTCAGCCAGATCTGCACCAGGCGACTGCGCCCAAGTTGATCAACGGTGGCGTGACCCATCAGCAACAAGCGGTGGTCACTGACCGATGCGACTGCACCCGCGATGAAGTTCGACAGGCCCATGAAGGTCGGATTCGTCGCCCACTGAAACTGACCGTCCCGTCCATTGAACTTGACCACTGCGAAGCGCGAGAAATCCGAAATAACGATCACGTCGCCTTCTGGGTCTACCGTCAAGTCGGTGACCGGCCCATCCCAGAAGTATCCCGAACTGGTCCAGTCAACCAATCCCGCGTTCAGCTCAATCTGTGCGACATAGTCAACCCAAGCAGCCACTATCAAGTGATTGTCGCCAGCAAGATGGATCTTGACGTTGTTGGTCGCAATCGGGAGCGCGGAGGTCCACAGTATCGCGCCGCTATCGGCCGACAGTCTGGCGGTAAGCGGCTGGCCCGCACTGCCCAGTCTTTCCTTGTCGTAGCCACTGATGATGATGTCACCAGTGGGATGGAGCAGCAGGTCGCTGGCTCGCGTGTCTCGAGGCCCTTGGACTTGCTGACCCCAAAGCACCTGACCATCGCTGCCGTCCAGCATGACGATCTCCATGTGGTGCAGCAAACCGGGCCCGAGTCGCGTTCCCAACACGATGGCGTTGCCAGCGGCATTAACCTCAAGCTCCACCAACTGATCAGCATCACCTGTTGCCGGCAACAGCGTTGACCACAAAGTCTGGCCCGCGGCGTCGATTTTCCGGATCACCCAGTTCGCGGAAACGTCTCTCCCAGCAACGATCACGCCATCATCCTCGACGGCGGCAATATCTGTGGGTAGCCACACATTGCCGGTCTCTATCGACCAGTTCAGGGAGCCGTCGAGGCCGGACATCTTTTCAATGAGCCCGACCTGATGAGAGGCACTCCGATACCAGGCGATGACTATCGCGTTTCCGACGTTGTCGGAAACGACTCGCCGCGCGGTGCCGCCTCCGCCATAGTCGACCTGAACACGCTCGCTTCGCCAGATCTGTTCCCCGGAATCCTGCACGTGGAGCAACGAGTAGCCGGAGTGAACGCTGTCTGGCAGTTCGCTAATGACGAACCTTGTTCCGCTTGGGGTGGCTGCGAATGAACGCTTCCCGAGATCGTCAGCGAGAGATTCGCGCATCCCCGCCAAGGGTTGATCAGTTCCGGCCGCGAGCACCGCTCCAGTACCGCGGTTACGGCGTTCAATGATGAAGTCGCGGGTCAGGTTTTGCAGTGTTGCCGTCGCTATGAGCTCATCACCGAACAGCGTGAGATAACCGGCCTGACCGGTCAGCGTGCCGATGTGGCCTGGAACACCCGTGCCGCGCCTATAGTCGACCCAATCGGTCGAGCCATTGAGCGCGTTGAGGCAGGCAATGAAGACACTGTTGCCCTCCGGCACCTGCGCACCCTCGTCGCCAATCACGCAGACACGGCCATCCGCATCAATCTGTACGTCGTTGATTACCTGAGATCTGTTCAGTGCGGGAAAAGGAACGACAATCCAATCGCTGATGCCGTCCGGTCCTATACGCATGACCGTTGACTCGGTCAACGATGTTTGAAACGAGTACTCCCGCATCGACATCGCGATTTCAGATTGTTGGTTGATCGATATCGCGTCGGGGACATCAGGCAATGGAATGTCCCAATGCGGAGCGAGGTCGGTCCCGTAACGTGCCAGGCGCGCTGTACCAGGCTCGCCGATGACGGCCGAAAGGTAGGTCAGTGCAACATGATTAGTGGGGCCCAGCAGCAGCGATCTTGGCACCAGCAATCGATCAGGATCGGCAATCAGGCTAGTGCTGATTTCCTCCAAACCAGTTTCCGCGTTGACCCGGGCGAGCTTGAGATTCTGGTTGCCAGATCCCGTTGTCGTGGCCATCCATAACGAGCCCGTCGCGTCGACGGCGAGCTGGTCAGCGGTGCCATCGAGCAGGTTGCCGAACGGCGACAGCTGCTCCCAGCGCTTGGCCCCGCTTGCGCCCTCAAATCGCGCCAGGCGCCGTCGGTGCGCACCGAAGTGCTCGAAATAGCCCAAGGCGACGATATCTCCGTTCGCCATCGGGACGAGATCGACGACCTTTCCCTGGCGATCCTGTGCAGGTGCGTGCTCCCACTGCAGTTCGCCAGTCGAGCCGTTCAGCTTGATCAGCCACCAACGGTCCGCTTTGGCCCCGCCGACGATGAAGTTGCCATCGCCATCTGCCACCACCCGCGTCACGCTAACCGGGTCCGAAGGGGCAACGACGTGCTGCCAGGAAAGGCTCCCGTCGCTATGCCATTTGGTTACCGTGAGTTCCCACGACATCCAGCCAACCAAGACCGTTTCACCGCTATCGGTCGTAACCATCCTTCGCTGCGATTGCTCAGGTTCCAGATAGGCCATGACGTCGAGCTCAGGCCCGGGCGAAACAGCGATATCGGTCGGCACCTGCGCATTCGCCAGCCCGAAAAACAGGTGCAGAGCAGTGATTAGGACCAGCACTGCATGGCGTGCTGTCCTATTCGGTCGGTGTGGTTGCATTGTGGCTCGGAGCGGAGTCCGCGATCATGAGGACGAGCTGTATAGCCTAGAACCGTAGAACACGCCAATCGGTCCAATATTGGTCACGACTAGCGATGTCGCATTCCGCCAAATTCCTCGGTCCGCCCACATTCACCTCTCAAACTGGGGTGTCCGATCGCCCCTTCGATCGCCGCTTGGACCCCTAGCCCGCAAATTTCACGAGCGGAGCAGATCGCGCCACAGTGCCTCTCCGGCGGCCGCAGTAGAAGGCTCATGAAATTTGCGGGCTAGTGATTCGGGCTGTGGGGCCAACGATCCTCGAAGTCGTCAGCGTAAAGTCGGGTTCGAATCAGAGCCAAGTCATCGATTGCCAGATTGCACAGGGCACCGCTCTCGGCCCCCCTCATCCTGATCCCATAGAAAGGCCTGAGTCGGGACAGCTGAAACAGTGCCGGACCGCCGCCGCCGTCCAACCCTGCGCTTATGTAGTCCTGTTGTTTGCCTTGGTCATCAAGGGTCTCGACGTTGACCGCCGCCGCCTCGCCACAAGCAGAAAGCAGCAACATTTCAATCCCGTCGGCCTGGAAACCGCCGGTCGCAGTCACATCAAGATTGGTCAGCAGAAAATTCGGTTCGGTGCCCATGCCTTGGAAGGCTTGGGCATGATTAAGTCCAAACAGTTGATCCCAGACTTGGGCATTGCCCAGGAAGCTCAAACCACCTGATTCAAAAGGTGTCGCCGACGGGGCAACCAACCCATCGAAGTCCGCCACCACGCGTTCGCCCGGCACCGTTCCGAAGTCGATGTCGGGGGCTGGAAAAGCCAAATCATCGACCCGAAAAACGAAGCCGAAGCGATGAAATTCGGCGCTGCTGAAGGCTGCGCTGGAACGCAATCCAAAGTAGACCACCTGGGGCGTGCCGGGACAGCCCTCATCCAGCACGACGCTGCCCTCGGCAACCTCGTTTCCGGCCGCATCCAACAGCCGCCAGTTGAACGGCGCAGGCGGATCCAAACAACCCTCCGATCGCAGGAAGAAACCCACCGCTGAGACCGGACGGGGAAGACGAATGCCAAAGTCCAGGCCGGCGTTGAGGGCTGTGGGTGAGGAGCCTCGCACCCCAAAGTTCTCCAGGTGAGCCTGTGCGTCGCTCTCGACCGTGACCGCAGCAAAGGGCTGAATGAAACCGTAGATCTCCACGCCCCGGCTGGTCGTCTGAGCGTATGCCCCCGGCTGCAAGTCTTCCAGATCAACTTGACGCAGGGCGCTATCGACACCCTGCAAGAATTCCGTCTTATCGGCATATACAGAGACCCCCGCGCTGCCGGAGTGCTCCGCCAGGCTTGCTCCCGCCAGCCCGCATCTTTCGTGAGTGTTCGTAGCGAGGGCGTCGGAGAGCCGTTGTGGTGCGGTCCGCGGACTGGAAATCGATGAAGGCGTACTTGAACAGTACGTCGAGTCGATAGGAGGGAGCAGATCGCGCCACAACGGCTCTCCGGCGGCCGCAGTAGAAGACTCATGAAATATGGGGGCTAGTGTCACGCCGACCATGAAGCCAATCGCCCGCGCACCAACCATGCCATACACCTAGCAACTTGTAGTTGCGCTGATGGACTGCGGGAACCTGATGAAGTTCCACCCCACAGGCTAGGGATATCGGGGTTGTTGGAGAGCAGGCGCACCATGCGTATCCCGAAGATTCCCTCCCCGCCGGACGCTCGCCGCGGGCTTGCTATCGACGCGCAACCGGGCGCGCTGCAGCTACTCAGAATACGGACAGACCGATTGATGGTTGCTGCAGATGTTCCCTGTGCGGCGAGGACAAGCTCAGCGGCAGGCGATTCCGAAATCGGTGTGTCCGATTGTCAAGCAAAATATGACAATTCCGTAATCCGGAGTTGACGCCAGAGCGCCGGCGTCGGGCTGATCGCGTGCTAGAAACATCGCCGGGAAATCCTGCCCGCCCTGGTCGATGGAGTCTACAGATCCATATGAATCATTCGCTTACGTTCCACTCCTTCCGGCAAACAAGATCTAGATTATGGTGAGAAAAGTTTCCCTGCGAGTCGTGGCGACTGCTCTCCTACTCACCGCCAGTGGCATGGTGCAGAGCTCGACCCCGCTGGACGCGATTCATTTTTCGACTGACATCCACATCCAGCTACCAGTTGACGCGGGCTCGTCTGCCGTCGTCAACGATGACGGCATTGCACAGCTCGACCTGGCGACCGGCTTCAGCGAAAGCATCAACTGGCTTGGGACTCTCGATCGCAGCGACCTCGACGGATTTCATTTCGGGGACGACGCGTGCGGAACCGAGCGCCTGTTCAGCCTGAGCACGTATACCGAGATTGCAGGCGCGGTTATGCGGCCCGGCGACGTTTTCAGCGAAGCCGGCATCAAACGCTTCGATGCGACCGCGGCCGGCTTGCCCAATGGCGTCAATGTCGATGCGCTCAGCCGCGATCCCGTGAGCTGCGATTTAGTCCTGTCCATCGACATAGTCGCGAATCTTGGCGGCACGATCTTCGGTCCGAGCGATCTTATCCGGTGGAATTCGAACGTTGGCTTCACGCTCTTTCAATCCATCGGCGGGCACCACAACGTGGACGCCCTTCACGTCCTGGCCGCCGATCGCGCGCTGTTCAGTGTCGACGTTGATCAGCAGTTGTTCGGTCTCCTCGTTCGCGACGATGATCTGATCGAAGTCGATTTCTCTGGTCCTATGCCCAGCTTTTCGCTCTCTTATTCACCGCGCAATCTTGATCCCACCCTAATGCGAGCCAATCTGGATGCCCTCTGGGCCCAGCCCTCACCGGTCGGTGATTTCCGCTGGGCGCTTGCCGAAGCTTTGGCGCTAGAGAATGACGGCAACATCGAGCTGCAGATCGAGCGCATCAACGGCTCAGCCGGCGCGGTTAGCGTCAGCGTCGAGACGGTCGATGACTCGGCGATTGCCGGCGTTGACTACACCGCGTTCTCCGGTGTCGCGGACTTCGCTGATGCCGAACTGGGGCGAACGATCACCATCCCGATCATCGACAACGCCACTCTTGAGGGCTCGCGCCAATTCTTCGTCGATCTGACCAGCGTGTCTAACGGGACGATCGTGATGCCGAGCCGCGTCACGGTACTGATCCGCGATGACGAGGAAGACCAGTTCTTCAGCGATGGCTTCGAGAACTGATCAACCATGACCCAAGAAAACCAGCTTATCTCTCGCCGTGAAGGACCAACAGCAATGATCCGACTGATGCAGACTTCCATCCTTGCCGCGGTTGCACTCGCACTGAACCCTGCCTTCGCCGATGAGGGCAACTATGAAATCAGCCCCTTGTGTGTAGCCACCGGCTGTTTCGATGGCGACTTGCCAGGATTCCCTGTGACGATCTCCCAGCCGGGACGCTACGTCCTAACCGGCAATCTGGACGTCAGCAATGAGCCCAGTCCCGAGAATGTCACTGGAATCGAGGTAATCGGTACCAATCACGTCTCAATAGATCTCAACGGCTTCGAGATTCGCGGACCGGTCACTTGCACCGGGCTACCAGTCACCGGCTGTTCGCCGACCGGTGGTGCTGGTGACGGCGTCGTAGGCGCAAGCGCCTCCGCCAATGTGACCGTTCAGAATGGTTCGATCACCGGCATGGGGCGCAACGGAATCCGTTGCAACAGTGCCAATTCGCTGTGCCGTGTAGACGGGCTGACTCTGAGTCAGAATGGCGCTGATGGACTGAACGGGGGGACCAACAGTTGGGTCAGCGTCACCCACACCAAAGCGCTAATAAACGGCGGAATAGGCCTGACCACGG
>JAUIFV010000051.1 GCA_030430155.1 Gammaproteobacteria bacterium | reverse complement strand
GCCCGCAACAGCTTCTCCGGGGCGATCGAATGGCGCCCGCTGTCAGCGTACAAAGTCGAGAACAGACTGCTCATCCGACCCAGTGCCTGGTCGGTCAACACCCGTATCGACCTCAGCGGGTGATCCTGGGGCACAAAGTCGTCAAGCTTGGCTACAGTGAACAGCGACTCCTGCGTCACATCGGCTCCGCGCATAAACTCTCACCTCAAGCTCTCTGCCAAACCGGTATCGCAAGCCAAGCCTCGCAAAGCAAGTCCCTGTCTAGGAGAAAGGCAACAAGCTGCTAGTTGAAGCTGACCCTCGCTGAGCGGCCAATTCCCCCACACCTGTGCGCCATGGGCTAGGCGCGCAGCCGCGCCGCGGTTAAAGTCATCGTGTGTCTAAACACCCACCCAGGCGATGAGCTCGGAATCGCAATCGACGGTCATCGATCCACCGTTGGACGAGGCTGCGGCAGTTGCGCGCATGCGGGTGGAGACCCTGTACCGCTTCAGCTTCGCCGGGATGGGGCTGAGTTTGCTGCTGGGACCGCTGGTGGCGTGGCGGCTGGGTGAGGTCACCGACAGCAATCGCATGTGGTACTGGTGCCTGGGGCTATATGCGGTGACTGCCCTGCGCGGCGTGCTGAGCTGGCGCTTCTATCGTCACCGGCAGCGACAAAGCGATCGACGCTGGCAGCAGGCGATCGTTGCTTCATCAGCGCTGGTGGGTATGTGTTGGGGGTCGTTGGTCCTGCCCATGTTCGTGCTGCCTTTCGAGGCGCGGCTGATCGTGACCTGTCTGATGATGGCGATAGTCGGCATTGGCCTGATTTCCTTCATGGCCTCTTGGTTGGCGTTTTCGGCCTTCGCTGTGCCGATCCTGCTGTGTCTGGGCTTCGTAGTCGTGACTACCGATTCCGGGCTGGGGTTTGACGCCGGCCTGCTGGTCGGGTTCTTCACCGCGATCATGATGTACGGCAGTCGGCAGATCGCCGGGCAATTCGATTCGATGTCACGGGCGCGCTGGCAGGAGGCACAGATGCGCGCCCAAGCCGATCAGGCCAATGAAGCCAAGTCCCGTTTTCTGGCAGCGATGAGCCATGAAGTGCGCACGCCCATCAACGGCATTACCGGGATGGCCGAGATGCTGCGCGACGCCAAGCTGCAGGCGCCCTTCGATCGTTATCTCGGCGCCATGCAGAAGGCCTGCGCGCATCTGGTCAGCGTGGTCAACGACGTGCTGGATTTCGCCCGCATCAACGCCCGCAAGCTGCACATCGAACCGATCGTCTTTGATTTGCCGCAGATGTTGGAGGAAACCTTGGCGCCGCAGGATTTGGTGGCCAAGAACAAGGGGCTGGCGCTGAATTTGCACATTGATTCATCCCTGCCGCAGTGGATCCGCGCTGACCGGCTGCGCATCGCCCAAGTGCTGATCAATCTGGTCAGCAATGCGGTCAAGTTCACCGCCAGCGGATCGGTGAGCGTCAAAGTGGAGCAGGTCGACCATGAGCGCATGCGGATGACCGTTACCGATACCGGGATCGGCATAGAGGCGGCCAAGCTGGAGCTGATCTTCGAGCCCTTCGCCCAGGCCGAAGCATCCTCGTCGCGACGCTACGGCGGTAGTGGTCTGGGACTGAGCATCTGCCACGAATTGGTTGCGCTGATGGGCGGGGAGATCGGCATTCGGAGTACGGTCGGGCAGGGTAGTGAGTTCGTGGTCACGCTGCCGTTGGAGCCGGCGACAGCGCCGGTTTCCGCTTCTGCCAGCGATCAGCAGGGATTGCCAGATGCCGAGATACTGATCGCCGAAGACGATGAGCACAGCCGCGAGATCATCCTCTATTTCCTTGATTCGCTAGGCATGCGCGCTCGTGCGGTGGGCGACGGCGTGGAGGCGGTCGCCGCCTTTCAGGAGCAGGCACCTGATTTGATACTGATGGATTGCGAAATGCCGCAGATGGACGGCCAGACTGCGACTCGCACCCTGCGACAAATGGGTGCAACGGTGCCGATACTGGCGTTGACCGCGCATGCCCTGCCAGAGCACCGCGAGCAGTGTCTGGCTGCGGGCATGGACGAGGTGCTGACCAAGCCCATCGACATGCAGGGCTTGAATCAGGCGTTGAGCCGGTTCCTGGTAAGAGAGTGATCAGGTCGCAGAGCGCCGATACCCAGTGACGTAGTCAGGGACAGCGGTATCGGCAGCCAGCGCATCGGGCTGTGCTGGTCCAGGCTGGAGCTGCAGCGGAATCACCCCAGCCCAGTGCGGTCGCGCCTTGTCCTTCTCCAGATCATCCGGTGGACCGCTGCGGCTTTTTACGGTGACCTCTTGCAGCGGCAGCGCCAGCACCGTGGTCGCTGCCAGCTCCTTGGCGTTCGGCTGGCGGGCGTCGTCCCAGCGACCAGGTAGCAGATGCTCGGTGAGCACTCGCAGCGCCTCCAGCTTCTCCCCCTGCTCGGCGATCACCTTGGCCGATCCCAGGCACACCACCGAGCGGTAGTTCATCGAGTGCTCGAACACCGAGCGGGCCAGGACCATGCCGTCTAGCAGCGTGACGCAGACGCTGATCCGCAGCCCTTCGCCCAAACGCTTGGCCAATCGACTGGCCACCGAACCGTGCAGCAGCAAGCGATCTCCCTGTCGCGCGTAGGCCATCGGTATCACATAGACATCCTCGCCATCGACGAAGCCCACGTGGCCGATCAGTCCTTCGTCGAGTATCGCGTAGGCCGTGGCCCGATCGTAGCTGGCCCGGTCGGGTATGCGTTTGAGCTTGGTGCGTTGGGTGACGGCGAAGTTCTGGTCCATGCGCTGCCTTCGGTGATGGTTGCCCCGAGTAGAAAGGGGAACGGGGCAATTTGTAAACCTTGGGCGCCGAAGCCTGCGCGCCGTATGCAACATTTTGCTGCGTCCACGGCCCTGCGCTGGTCCTGTTTGATCCAGATCAACGATGCTGGCGTTGCACGCCGCAGCATGGAGCGCAAAGGGGGATCGATGGACTTCACCGAGGAGAACTCACCCACCACCAGCGACGAAGCGGCGGCGGTCGCATCGGACTTGTGGGAATGCTTTGACGGCGAGCGTCATCCGGGCCAGCTGATTGCCGTGGAAGAGGGCACCGAGCAGTTGCGGTGGGAGCAGGGTAGTACCGAGACCAAAGTGGATCTGGCTCAGGTGCGCTATGTGCGGGTTGCCGTGGGTGAGCCTGCGGCACGTAGCCTGCGGCCGTTCCAGTTGCGCTGGCGCGATGGCGCGGAGCTGGGCGCTAACGGTTTGATTCGCTCTGCCGATCGCTGCGGTTTGCGCCTGGATGTGGATAGAGGTGACGGCGTGCAGCACTGGTATGTGCCGTTCTCCTCAATCGCAGATCTGGCATTCGAGCCGCGCTCGCGAGCGCCCGAAGTGGCCACTGGCAATGTGCGGCCCGGGTCGGTGCTGGTGCTCAGCTGCCTATCGGGATTGCACACTTATTTGCAGGCCTTTCTTTCCGGTCAACGCGCCCAGTTCGCGGCCGACGAGTTCATCAGCGTGGAGCGGTGGCGCGAGCAGGTCGGGCCCGGCGAGGACACCGAGCAGGCCGTTGGCTATGCGAGTCGATTTGGCCTGCCGCTGGCCAGCCTGGAGTCCATGCAGCCCGAGGAGGCTGCGGTGCGCATGCTCAGCCCGCATATGGCCAGGCGGCAGCGGGCACTGCCGCTGTGCGTACACAAGAATCTGCTGGTGGTGGCGGTTGCTGACCCCACCCGCAGCGAAGCGCTGAATTCGCTGGACTTCATGACCAATCACCGGGTGCTGCTGGTCCTGGCGCAGGCGCGCGACTTGCGCGCCGCGCTGGCGCGGACCTACGACCGCAGCGAGGATCTGGGAATCATCCACCAACTCGGCCTGGACCGGACCGAGAAGATGGACGAGCACGACGTGCAGCGCGAAACTGAGCGCCTGAGCCGCGAGCAGCCGGTGGTTCGGCTGGTCAGCGAGATTCTCGCCGATGCAGTTAGTCGCCGTGCCTCCGATATCCATCTGCGTCCGCAGTCCGACGAGCTGGCGATGCTGTATCGCATCGATGGATTGTTGGTGCCCATACGACAGTTCGATCGGGCCCTGATGCCGGCGCTGATTGGGCGACTGAAGGTCATCGGCGGCATGAACATTGCCGAGCACCGGATCCCGCAAGACGGTCGCTGCAGTTTTGTAATCGACGACGGCCGCGCCGTGGATCTGCGCCTTTCCATCGTGCCCACCATCCATGGCGAGAGCCTGGTGGTGCGCCTGCTGGACACCCAGTTCGGGCTTCGAGATCTTGACGGGCTGGGTCTGGATGCGGCCACCGACCGCCGATTGCGGGAACTGCTCAGTCACTCTCAGGGATTGTTCCTGGTCACCGGACCAACCGGGTCAGGCAAATCCACAACACTGTACGCAGCACTATTGGAAGTGCGTCAGAAGCCGGTCAATGTGCTTACCGTCGAAGATCCGGTGGAATACCACATCGACGGCGTGCAGCAGGTGCAGGTCAATCGCGCGGCCGGGTTGAACTTTGCCCGCGCCCTGCGAAACTTCCTGCGCCATGATCCTGACGTGGTGATGGTGGGAGAGATACGCGATCACGAAACCGCCGAGATCGCGGTGGAATCGGCATTGACCGGCCATCTGGTGCTGAGCACGCTGCACACCAACAGCGCGGCGACCACCATTACCCGCTTGCTTGATCTGGAAGTCCCGCCCTTTCTGCTGCAGTCGACACTGCTGGGTGTCTTCGCGCAGCGCCTGGCGCGCCGCAATTGCCCCGAGTGCCTGGTCGAGGAAGAGGTTTCCGATGAGATCCGTGAGGTGCTGCAGGTGCAGCCGCAGGAGCGCTTCTATCGCGGACAGGGTTGCGCGCACTGTGAGGGTCTGGGGGTACGCGGGAGAATGGTCGTCGGTGAGTTGATGACCATCACCGCACCGCTGCGCGCTTTGGTCACCGCCGACGCCAGCGCGCAGGCGCTGCATGAGTTGGCGCTGCAGCAGGGCATGCAATCATTGACCGCCCATGCCGTGGAGCAGGCTCGAGCCGGGCGGATCGCGCTGAGTGAAGCCTACCGATTGCGTACAGATTGATCGCGACAAGGGCAGGAGGTGCCAGATGAGCAAATCCATCGAGCAACCGCTGTTGGATGCCGCAACGGCGGCAAGGGTGACTCAGCTGATGGGTCGTACTGATACAACCACCGAGACCTACATGGCCGATTGCGAGCGCTGTCTGGGGGCCTATTTCAATGCGACCAGTGGCGCTTTCGCCGAGGGGCTGCCCGGGCCCATCGCCGCGCATCTGGACAGCGTCGAGCATCGTGCCGCTGAGCTGCGCAGTGCGCTCTATGCGTTGCCCGATGAACTTACCGCGCTGGTCGATCTGCATCTGTTGGGGGCAGTGGCCAAGCGCCGCTTGGGCCATGATCTGGACGCACTCACCGAGCCACTGGAAGACCTGGCGGCAGCGATCCATGAGCTGCGTGCTCAGGCCAAGGCGGAGGCCTCGCTGGGCCCGGAGGCACTATTCGAACGGCTGCTGCGCGCGCTGGGCAGCGCCTATCGCAATCACTTCAACCTGCTGCCCAAACTCGATCCTCGCCAGCCTTTCCTGGCGGTATTGCGAGCGACACTGGAACCGGTGGCCACGCGCGATCAGCGCATCGCCCAGGTGATGGGTGACGCGGGGATGGACAAGCTGCGCGCGCTATTTGGCTAAGCTGCGGTCGTCGACGCTGCCGGTCCCGGCGATGCAGAGTCCTCGGCCGGCGCTGGTATGGGCGAAACCCCGAACAGCGGCTGCAGCCAGCTCACCCGGCGGATCACTTCGAAACCAGCAGCGCAGCCGGCAATGGTGATGGCGATCAGCAGGGTCGGTTCGACGACTGGCCCCAAACCCAGCCGGGCCAGCTGGTAGCCGGCGACGACGGTGATGGTCTGGTGCAGCACGTACCAGGGATAGACTGCGCGATTGGCGTAGGGCAACCAGCGCATCGGGCGGTTAAGCACGCGGTGCGCCCAGCCCAGCACCAGCAGCAGCCAGATCCAGCGGTTCAGGTAGATCACCGCGAGCTGCAGCAGGTTTTCAGCGCTGCTGCGCTGCTCGGGAATGATCTCGTTGAGCGCCAGGTAGCTGCAAAAGCTCAGCGCGGCCAGTGCCAATAGGACCCAGCGCAGACGGGCGATTTGGGCCCAAAGGGCTCCATCGCGTCCCAGGATGTAGCCATAGACAAAGATCGTGAAGTACATCGCATGGGCGTAGCCGTCGCTGATGAAGTCATGACTGACACCGCCAAACAGCGGAAACAGGATCAGGCCGTAGACCAACAGGGGCAGCGTGGGTACAACCACCAGCGCCCAGCCGCGCAGGCGGCGGGCTGCCAGTAGCAGCGAGTTGCGACGACTGCCAAGCAGGGCGATCACAGCGATCAGCACCAAGGTGTAGGCCAGCAGATACGGCAAATACCACAGATGATTCCAGGTGATGCCGATGTCGGAACCGTCGAAGGCACCCTCGGGCCAGCCGCCGAAGCTGAAATAGCGCCACAGGAAGGCGCCATAACCCGGCTCGATGACGCCGTTGCTCAAGGCCTGATAGTAGGCCTGCGGTGGCACAATCACCGCCATCCCAAAGGCCAGCGGCAGTAGCAGTCTGAGGCTACGTCGGCGGGCCAGCCGGGCCAGCGAGTATTTACCGATCACAAAGCTGATTGCGATGCCCGAAACCATGAAGATCAGCGGCATGCGCCACTGATTGAGCAGCAGCATCGGCAGCTGCAGCGCTTCCGAAAGGTGGGCTGACTTGACGTGCCAGCCCCAGTCGGCGACGTAGTACATGCCCACGTGATAGAGAATCAGCAGCGCGAAGGCCAATGCACGCAGCGCGTCGATGTCGTGACGGCGGGAATTGGCTGCTGGGGCCAGGTTGGTCATGGGCTTGTGGTCCGTTTGGCGATGACCCACTGTTGTGGGTAGCACCGATCATCACAAGCCGGAAGTGCCAGCCAGAGCCCAAACTGGGACGAATGGCGGCTGGTAGTGACCAGTGGTGAACCGCTAGTTGCATCGCCCGTCACCATTGATCAATCCCGCTTCGACATTGAGGACGCAGGCCCTATGCAGATGAGCATAGACCGCTATCTAAGCCACAAGACTCGATATGAGGTCGTGCTTTGGGCGCTTTTCTTTGTGCTCAATTTTGTTGCCAACGCGATCGTTTCGACGCTGGATGCGGCCCGAGCGCAGGTCCCCATCGTCTGGTGGGAGCCCTGGGTATGGGAGGGCACCAGCGGATTGCTTTGGGTATCGCTGCTGCCGGCGATCGTCGCCTTCGATCGTCGTTACCCGATTCGACTGCGGGAAGTCGGCCGCACCATGATCCCTCATTTGCTGATCACCCTGCCGATCGCGCTGGTGCACGTCTGCGGCATGTTTGGATTGCGCGCGGCGATCTATGCGCTGCTCGGCGACAGCTATTCCTGGGGGCAATGGTGGTCCGAATTCGGCTATGAGTACTTGAAGGACTTCCGCAGCTATTTCTCGATCATTGCGATCATCTACCTGTACCGGTTTATCGTTCTGCGCCTGCAGGGCCTGGCCGAGTTCGTCCCTGAGGGCCGTGAGGAATCGGCTACCGCAGAGCACAGCGACCGCTTTCTGGTCAAGAAGCTGGGCCGGGAGTTTCTGGTCAAGGTCGACGACATCGACTGGCTGCAGGCCTCCGGCAACTACGTCAATCTGCATGTGGGCGCGCGTATCTATCCGCTGCGCGAGACCATGACCGCCATCGAAGCACGTCTGGTCAACCACGGATTTGCCCGTGTCCATCGTTCGGCTATCGTCAACCTGGATCGGGTGCAACAGATCGTCCCCTTCGACACCGGCGACGGTGAAGCGCATCTGGCTGGCGACATCAAGGTGCCGGTGAGCCGGCGCTACCGCAAGACCCTGCGCGAGCGGCTCGCGTAGAGAATCCACGCAGGTCCTCTCCTGCGGGCCTCGCAACGGAGCTACGTCGGGCTAGGTTGGGGCCTGCGCGCCAAGCTCGATCTGCCCGGCGAGCCGGGGTGGATCAGCGCGGTGCGCGGCATGGGCTATAGGCTGGAGCCGCCGGCAGTTGATTCATAAGGCCCGTCGGCCGAATGCCGCCGCGAGCAAACCGCGAGCCAAGTTAGCCAGGGTGCGTGGGGCCCTAAACGATGCGCAGCTCAAGAACGTGATTGGCTGACATCTACTGCGCTGTGACTCGCTTGTAGATGATCTCCATCATGCGCATCTCCTTGCCGTCGGGCCCCGGACCGTACATCTCGAAGACTTCGGTGCCGTCATTCCAGCGCGTATTCATGCGGACGTGGGTCTTGCCCTTGGTCAGCGGGTCATTCCAGCTGCCCTTGAACTCGCAGGCTCCGGCCGCATCGCAGCTGCCGTCGCTGATCATGATCCCGGTGGACATGCTGTCGTTCCAGGTCGACCAATAGCGCCCGCTGACGTTGTCGTAGCCGGTCATGCCATAGCCATTGAAGCGGCTTCCCATCATGCTGGCGTCAACCTCTTCGACCATCACCCGGCCGCCCAGAGTCATCCGTCGCGTGGCATTGCCGGATTCCTTCACCGGCTCGGCGCCAGGCGGGAAGTTTGTCATCTCCAAGGTGTAGCTGCCGACCTTCTCGGCCATACGCGCGTGCTCCGGGCCCGGCGTTGCCGCATTCTGATAGGCCTCCATCATCGCCTTCTCTTCGGCCGACATCTCTTGTTGCTGATGGGTTTCGGCGAAGGCCACGGTCGACGGGGCGATCAGCAGCGCATACAGAAGGGGACGGATGTTCATCTTCGGCTCCTTGGTTTCACTGAAGTGAATTCCCAGTTTGCGCCGATCAGATGCCGGCAGCAGCACCACCGCCGATTGGAAGGCGCCCGCCGCAGGTTACTCACCAATCCGCTCCCGCCGGGAATAGGCAGGGCCGATCCGCGGCGACGAAATGCAGATCGGCAAAGCCGGCCGTAGCGCTCTCTTTGGTGTTGTCGGTATCGCTGCCGACCGCCAGCGACGCCGCACTCGGGTCGCTGTCGGGGAAAGCGGCGAGGACGTCGGTCAGCACGTTGCGACGTTCGCTGACCCAGCGTTTGGTTTCGCCATTGCCGCTGCGCAGGACGATCATCCGAGTGCGCTCGGTGTAGGCATTGGGTGCCGTAGTGCCGACCGGGTGCCGGTTGTCCCAGACATAGCTCAGCGCGGCATCGGGAACCTGGTCGCCGAAGATCATCCGCGCCAACCGGAGTTTGCTACGTAGGCCGAAGGACTTTCGTTCGGCGGGTATGGAGAAGGCCACATAGACCCGGGCGGCATAGTCGTCGCCTGCCTTGCGCTGCATGTCGGCGTCGACCAGGGCGGCCTCGACCCGCCAGCGCCAGCACAGCACCGGCGTTGCCTGGAGATCGACTGTGAGCGGCCGGGCGAGCAGGGCCATGCTTTGCTGCGCAGTCGCCTCGACCGAATCCATGCCGTCCCATTGGCGAAACCGATATGCCGTCAGCGCAATGTCGTCATCGAAATTGATCACCCGCCAGGGCGAAGGGGGAAAGCGGTCGGTTGGCGCAAAGCGCCCCACCCACTCTGTAGCGCACGCCGGTTGCCATACGGCCATGGCGAGGAGCCAGCAGCACCATTGGGCCGAAACTGACGCAAGTAGGGTTCGGGCCGCCAACGTCATCGGAGTCGGTTCTGGAAGCAAGTGTCTAAAACTGTTAATTGTGTACGTGCTGACGACACCACTATAGGTTACCGTGCGCGCCGTCAGTGCTGCCGGTCGAGGCGAATCCATCATGCGGAGTGCCGTTGCCATGCGCGAGAAGGCCACCCATTTACGCGATGATCTGAGCCAGCGGGAAGTGGTCAATATCGACTGTCTTCCAGAGGTGGCTTCACCCGAAGCGGGCGTCACCCGGCGAATGATCGAGCGCGACGGCGGCGAGGTCGCGCGGGCGACCTCGGTGGTGCGCTATTTGCCGGGTGCTCGATTCCCTTCCCATACCCACGGCCTGGGCGAAGAGTTCTACGTGCTCGAAGGCGAGTTTGCCGATGAGTACGGTCGCTATCCGCAGGGCACCTATGTGCGCAACCCGCCGGGCTCATCGCATGCGCCATATACGGAAGGTGGCTGCGTGTTGTTCGTCAAACTGCGGCAAATGGATCCGCGCGATTCGACCCGGGTGGTCATCAACACCAACACCCAGCCCTGGCAGCAGGGCAGCGCGCCGGGCTTGAGCGTGATGCCCCTGGGCGGATTCGCCAGCGAGCACACCGCCCTGGTGCGTTGGCAGCCCAATACCTACTTCGGCGCCCACCGGCACTGGGGCGGCGAGGAGATCCTGGTGCTGGAGGGGCTGTTTGAAGACCAGTATGGGGCCTATCCGACGGGCACATGGCTGCGTAACCCACA
The DNA here is from genome assembly GCA_030430155.1 of Gammaproteobacteria bacterium. Taxonomy (GTDB): domain Bacteria; phylum Pseudomonadota; class Gammaproteobacteria; order Xanthomonadales; family SZUA-5; genus SZUA-5. Next base: position 16,701 of record JAUIFV010000051.1, on the reverse strand, counting down.
CGCCAGCGAGCACCAGCCGTTCAGCATTGATGGCTGCATGATCTGGGTCAAGGTGGGCCATCTGCCAGTAGGACCGGAGCACGACTAGCCAAGGGCAGGGCCCAGGGGTGCGCAGACCGCTTCCTGCTAGGGAGATGGTTGTTATCTACCTACTAGTAGGTACAATAACGCCATGGATACTCGCGCATCACTGATCACCGAAGCCACCGAACTGCTGCGCGAGCGCGGCTACTCGGGGTTCAGCTATGCCGATCTGGAAAAGCGGGTGGGGATCCGCAAGGCCAGCATCCACCACCACTTTCCGAGCAAGGAGGATCTCGGGGTGGCCCTGGTACAGGCCTACAGCGAGGCCTACTTCGAACGTCTGGATCAGATTTCGCGTTCGAAGGAGAACGCGAGGACGATGCTGGAGGCCTATTTTGCGATCTATCGCGACAGCCTGAGCCAAAGCTTGGGCTGTCTGTGCGGCACGTTGGCCGCCGAAGTCGGCTCCATCCCGGATGCGGTGGCTGCTGAAGTGCGCGCCTTTCTTTCCCGCAACCGGGAATGGCTGCGTCGGGTCGTGTCCAAGGGCCAACAGGAGGGCAGCTTGATCCCGGAACGGGCGGCTGAAGACGAAGCGGAAGTGCTGTTGAACGCGGCTCAGGGCGCCCTGTTGGTGTCGAGGGCCAGTGATGACCGATCGGCCTTCGATCGGGCAGTGCGGGCGCAGCTGCGCCTGCTGTCGGTGACCTAGTTAACAGGGCACCATTTTTTGGAATCCGAACCTACCTACTAGAAGGTATATAAGATGAACGAATTCAATGAGCAGACCTTGTTGGTGATTGGCGGTGGCAGCGGCATTGGTCAGGCGGCGGCCGCCGAAGTGTTGGACGGCGGCGGCAAGGTGGTCCTGGTGGGCCGCAGCCAGAACAAGCTCGACAGGGCCGCAGCTGAATTGGACAGCCCGGCCAACGTGCAAACACTAACCGCCGACATCACCGCTCCCGCGCAACTGAATCGGCTGATTTCAGCGATCCGCTCCGAACTCGGTGAGGTCGCCCAGACCCTGCGTAGTTTCGATGCCTTCCATCCCATCGGTAGCGTCGGAACGCCGGCGGATGTCGCCAAGGCCATTGCTTTCCTGCTTTCCCCAGACGCTGGTTGGGTGACCGGCGCGGTGTGGGATGTGGACGGTGGAGTGATGGCCGGGCGCAACAGCCACTGACGAAGACGAGCCACTATCGATCGACGCGGGCACGGGGTCTTGCGTGTTGCAGCATCCGGCGTCAACGTACTCCCATTCACGGCAGTACCGCCGCAGCAGGGGAAGGGCATGGACGCATATCGATTTTTGGTCGTGGGTATGGCGCTCTTTGCGCTGGCGACCCAAGCGGCATCGGCGGCAGGTCAACCGGGATTCCGCGACAGCGACGGGCGGGTGCTCGAATCGCTGCCGTTGGAATTCACCGAGGCCAAGGTGGAGATCATTCACGGCATCGCCGCGGTCCAGCTGACCCAAACCTTCGCCAACCGGGCCGACCAGCCGATCGAGGCGGTCTACCTGTTTCCGGGTTCGGTCAACTCGACCGTGCGCGGGCTGCAGATGACCGTCGGCGACAGGCAGATCCAGGCGCAAATCAGAAAGCGGGCGGCGGCCGAGCAGACCTATCAGGCCGCCAAGGAGTCGGGCAAGACCGCCAGCCTGCTCAAGGAAGTGCAGGCCGGCACCTACGAGCTCAACGTCGCCAACATCCTGCCCGGAGATCGGATCGAGGTTAAGGTCGACTACGTCGAGATGATCACCCCGGAAAACGGCGAATACCGACTGCTGTTGCCCAACACCTTCGGGGTGTCCCGCTATGGCGAACGCAGTGCGCCACATCAGCGCGTGGGACGACGCGAGTCGAGTAGCGACGAGGTGGTCAAGGACGCCTACTTCGTCAGCGCGCGTGTAGCCTCTGGCGTGCCTATCGCGGAAGTGAATAGTCCCAGTCACAAGGTGATAAGCACCCGCGTGTCCAGTAACGAGTTCGAGGTCCTGCTGGACCCGTCCGATCGACGCGCGCTGAATCGCGATTTCGAGTTGGTGTACAGACTCAGCGGCGACGAGGTGCAGTCCGGGCTTTCGCTGTACGAACGCGACGGTCAGGGCTGGTTCCTGTGGACCATGGACGCCCCCAAAAATGTAGGCGCCGGGCTGATTCCGCCCCGCGAGTTCATCTTCGTGCTTGATGTGTCCGGTTCGATGAACGGCGAACCGCTGGACATCGCCAAGGATCTGATGCGCGATCTGGCCGGCGTGCTGCGACCCACCGATTACCTCAACGCGATCACCTTTGCCGGTGGATCGGCGCTGCTTGCCGAGCAATCGCTGGGCGCAACCCAGGCCACCGTGGACCGACTGCTCGACTTCGTCAGCAGCTCGCGCAGCGGCGGCGGCACCCAGCTGATGCCGGCATTGGAACAAGCCTTCGAGCTGCCAAAGGTTGCTGCTGCACGCACCGTGGTGATCGTCACCGATGGCGGCATCGGCTATGTCGATGACGCCGCACGGCACATCCGCAAGAACAACGGCGGCGTCGGTACCTTCGTTTTCGGGGTTGGTCCCTATCTGGATTCGGCGGTGCTCAATCGACTGGCCAGCGCCGGATACAGCGCGCCGTTTATGGTCGATCAGGTCAGCGACGCCGATCAGACCACGGCGCTGCGCAACTTCCGAGCCTATGTCGATCGACCACTGCTTAGCTTGGTCAGTCTGGAATTCCAGGGCATGGCGGTCGCTGACGTCAATCCGCAGGTGGTGCCGATGCTCTACGCGGCGCGGCCGTTGACGGTCGTAGGCAGGTACCAGCCACCGGCCGGCGGCAAACTGATCGCGCGCGGCCTTGGTGCCAAGGGCGCTTTCGAACGTCAGATCGAGATTGGTGCTCACCGCCCTGACCCGCACGCCGACGCGGTTGCCTTTGTCTGGGCGCGGCGCGAGATCGATCGTTTGTTGCTTGATGGGCGTGAAGAGAATCGGGACGCGATCGAACAGATCGGTCTGGACTACGCCGTGCTGACGCCGTACACCTCCTTCGTCGCCGTGGACAACGTCGTGCGCAATGCCGATGGCGTCAGCAGCACCGTGCAGCAGCCCAGCGCGGCACGCGAACGAGCCCAGGTGAGCTACTCCAGCGGCTACGCTACCGGCGATTTGACTGAAGCGCTGCAGCTGCTGCCGGCCCTCGGTTCGCGCGCCTGGCAGGCATTGCAGGGCGGGTCGGCCGAGCCGACGGTACAGTGCAAGCTGATGCAGGTTGCCGGTCGCAGCTTCGAAGCCACCGCGACCGGCTGGCGGGAAGTGGGCGTGGACTCCGGGTTGCCGCTGATCCGCATCCGCCGCAACGGCCAGGCTTGGCGCGAGCTCGTCGACAAGGTGCCTGAGCTGCGGACCTGGTCCGCTCAGGGTGAGCAGGTTTGGCTGCGAATGGGTGGTTTTACTCTGCTAATCAGCGCCGAGGGCTTTGCTCACTACCCTGCCGACAAGCTCGCGCGGTGGGCGCAGACGCTGGCGCGATCAAGCGACGCGCAGGCTGATTCGGCACCAAGCTGTTTGCCCTAGCCGGCGATAGGTCAGCAAGGATGCGGGATCGGTCTCGGCACCTGCGCGGCATACTCGCGATCGGCCGGCAGCTTCGGTTGGGCTTGCTGGCGGCACTGGCGACGGCCGCGCCCGGCCTCGCCATGGAAGTGCGCACTGGGGTGCCGCCCATCGTGGTGATCCTGGATTCGACCGAAGCGCAGCACGACAGCTACCTGGATTCGGCCTGGAACTACTATCGGTCGCTCGGTCACTCGCCGCTGCGAGCCGGTTCCTTGCTTGAGCTACACAATCTGCTGGTCAATCACAGCGACTACGGGGACCGGGCGCTGGGTGAGGTCGTCCTGGTCGCGCATGGTTCGACCTGGACCGGCGCGGCCATCGACCTGTTTCCAGGAGGGACGAAGGCCAGCGTGTCGAGCATGCGCGTGGCCGCAGACAGCGGTGCCTTTCCGCCGCTTCCCGCTGGTAGCGTAGGCGCGCAAACCCGGATCTCCCTGGACAGTTGCGCCGTGGGTCGGCATCTGGCCTGGTTGGGTGCCTTTGCCGAGCTATGGGTGGATGAGCAGCAGCCGCCTCCCGCGCTGGTCGCCAGCTCACGCTTCGTCGCTTTTGCCGCGACGCTCAACGCGGTGGGCGAAGTGGTCCCGCAGCGTGTGGAGCTGCCGGTGCACGTCAGCGTCAGCGCAGGGCCTGCGCAAGCGCCCGTCGCTGAGCGTTTGCAGCTGCTAGGCGACACCTGTGCGCCAATTCAATCGCCCTGCGAACGGCGCCAGCTTCCGATTCGCGTAGAGGTGGAGCTGGCGCCGCAGTTGGCCAGCGCATCGGCTGGTATTCAGCGTAAGCAGGCGCAGCGGTTGGCCAGGGCGCAGTTGGAAGACCTGAATCTGCGCGCCGACCAGATCAGCTGGGCGCGAGCGCCCCGCGATGGCGAGGCCGGCCTGTATTGGGTCGGCAGCGGGATGGCGCTGGTCACGACGCCGCTGTTGAACGGCGATGTGCAATAAGGACCGCTTGCAAAGCGCTGTGGCTACGCGGTGCCGTCATGCGCCGGTACACTGCGCAGGTCAGCGTCTGGATCGGGGTAGGGCATGCGCGTGGTGGTGATACTGGCGTCGATCTTCTTCGGCTTGCTGCTGCTGGCCGCGCTGATCATCGGCGTGTTCTGGTGGTACAAAGGCGGCGATCTGGCGCAGGCGGTGGAGTCAGGTACCGCTGCGGGGATCGACTACGGACGTGTTCACGACGATCTGGCCTGTCGGGATCAGGCGCTGGAGCTGATGGGGCAGTGCGATGGGATGGTTTGCGGGGTGCACAACCAGGCCTTCATCAGCGCCTGCCTCACCCAGGCCGAGCGCGGTGCGCTGTGCGACGAGATCCCGCGCGATCTCGGCTTCGCCGCCGGCCTGACCTGGGTCAGTGAACAGTGTCAATCGCTGGCGCAGGAGGATTCCGAATGCGCCGGAGTGATGCAGGTGGTGATGGAGCACTGCAGCCGCTGACCTCACGCTGCCGGCGATGATTCAGAGGCTGTCGAGGTTTCCATGAACTTGCGTTGCGCGCTCGCCGATGGCCTCGCGCTGCTCCTGGCTCATCCGTTCCAGATTTCGATACACCATGCCGATGCGGTGATTGCCTTGCAGCTTGTCGCGATGGCGCTGGTGGAAGTCCCAGTACAGGGCGTTGTAGGGGCAGGCGCGCTCGCCTACGCGCTGATCGCGGCGGTAATGGCAGCCCTTGCAGTAGTCGCTCATCCGGTTGATGTAGGCGGCGCTGGACACATAAGGCTTGGTGGCCAGCAGGCCGCCGTCGGCAAACTGGCTCATGCCGATGGTGTTGGGCAGTTCCACCCACTCGAATGCGTCGATGTAGATGCCCAGATACCAGCGGTGCACCTCGGCCGGGTCCAGCCCGGCGAGCAGGGCGAAGTTGCCGATAATCATCAGCCGCTGGATGTGGTGGGCGTAGGCGTGTTCGAGCGACTGGCTGATGGCCTTGTGCAGGCAGCGCATCTGCGTCTTGCCGTCCCAGAACCAACTTGGCAGCGGTAGATCATGTCCGAAGTAGTTGCCTTCGGCGTACTCCGGCATCCGCGCCCAGTACACGCCGCGCACATACTCGCGCCAGCCGAGGATCTGCCGAATGAACCCCTCGGCGGCGGCCAGCGGGACACGCTCGTCGCGATAGGCCTGCTCGGCTGCCGCCACCACCTCTCGGGGGTTGAGCATCTTTACGTTGAGGGCGAACGCGAGCAGCGAATGGAACAGCCGCCAGTGCTCGGTGCTGGAGGCGTCCTGATAGCGGCCGAAGTTGGCCAGGCCGTGGTCGATGAAATCCGCCAACTGGGTCAGCGCCTCGTCGCGATTCAGGGGCCAACGCAGGTTCTTCGCCTGCGGGCTGCCGAAGCTGTCCACTTCGGCATCGACGATCTCCTGCCATAGCGCCGAGTGGTCGTGACAGGGGCGCAGGTCCTCGGGTTCGGCGGGATCGCCAGACCAGGCCTTGCGGTTGTCCTGGTCGTAGTTCCACTGCCCGCCGCAGGGTTCGCCGTTGCCGTCCAGCAGCACCTGGTGGCGCTGCCGCATTTGTCGGTAGAAGCTCTCCATCAGCCAGCGCTTGCGCTTGGCGAAGAAATCGCCGACGTCGCCACGGCTGGTATAGGAATGTTCGCTGTCCACGCTGGCGCTGTCGATATCCAGCTGGTCGGCATAGTCGGCCAGCTGTTGATCCAGCCGCCACTCGTCCGGCTGCTGGAACTCGAAGCGTTCGCAGACGTGCTCGGCGATCAACCGGTTCAGATTTTCGGGTAGCGATTGCTGGTTTTCCTCATCCGATATACGCAGGTAGTGGACGCGGTGGCCGCGCTCTTCCAACTCGGCGGCGAAGCGGCGCATCGCGGCGAAGATGGCCAGGATCTTCTGCGCGTGATGGAGCACGTAGTCGGTTTCCTGACGCACCTCCATCAGCACATAAAGCGTGTCGTCGTCCGCGCGCTCGAACCAGCTGTGCTTGCTGTTGAGCTGGTCACCCAGAATCAGGCGTATCGTCTTGGCCGCCATCAACGACTCCAGAGCTCGCGGTAGCGGCCGTCCGCATCGTAGTGGTCGGCCTGGTTGTCGGGATTGAAACGGCGCCCGCCGCGCGGGTCGGTGCCGCGACCGGCGATGTACAGCCAGTTGCCCTGGTTGCTGTATACGTCGTAGTCGATCAGCTGCGACTCGAACCAGGCCGCGCCGGCGCGGTAGTCGCATTTCAGCTCATGGACCAGATAGCTGGCGACCACCTGACGCATGCGATTGGACAAATAGCCGGTGGCGGCCAGCTCGCGCATGCCGGCATCGACAAACGCGTGTCCGGTGCGGCCCTCGCACCAGCGTTGGAAGGCCTGCGGGTCGTGTTCTGGCGTAGCCGCCTGGCGACGCAATCCGCGAGCGCGGTAGAGCGTGGGGCCGTGCTTGCGATGCAGCCAGCGGAAGTGCTCGCGCCAGAGCAGCTCAAACCAGATCCAGTAGCTGCCGTCGCTGCGGCCGTGGGCGCGCTCATGTTCCACCAGGGCTGCGTAGACTCGGCGCGCCGACAGTGCGCCGCTGGCCAGCCAGGGCGACAGCTTGGTCGAGTAGTCGGTGCCGATCAGGCCGTTGCGGGTGGACTTGTAGGTGGGCGCCAGCAGGCTGCTGTCGAAGTAGCGGCGCATATGGGCCATGCCGGCCTGGGTGCTGCCGGCGAACTCGGCGCGGAAGTAGGGGAAGGCTGAGCGCTCATCGCCATCGGCCGCTTCGCTTGGCTGCACTTGACCAGTGTTCACCTCGCCGCTGGTCGGAAGCGGGGGCAGATGCTCGACCGGCGGCAGCGGGTCTGTGGGCAAGACGTCGGTTCGCTCCAGCGCGACCCTAAAGCGGGTGTACTGGTCGGGCAACTTGTCGACCGCGAAGGGCAGCTGTGACTCTGCGAAAAGCGTCGATTGCCAATGACTATGGACTTCAAGCCCGGCCGCACGCAATGCGTCGACCTCAGCCTGTTCCTCCGGTGCGGCGATGTCCTCGCAGACGATCCGCTCGGCGCCGATGCGCTGGCATAGCTCGATCAGTCCCGCAACGGTCGGCGCCTCAACTTCCAGCAGCCGACTGCCGCGCAGCTGCAGCTCGGCGTCCAGGCCGTCCAGCGCACTGCGCAGAAGGCGCCGCCGATGCACGCCGACCCGAGGGAAGCCCCAGCGTGTTTGCTCGTTCGGATCGACGTGACAGTAGACAGGCAACAGCTCACCGGGCAGCAGCTCACCGTTTGCGCTGCTCAGCTCGGTGAGCGCAGGCTGGTCGTCCAAGCGCAGATCGTTGCGAAACCAGTAGATGATGGCACTCATTGCGGGCCCGACATACGCTGCCGTCGACAGCGCTCTGAGCAGTACTTGACCTGATCCCAACTGCGCGCCCAGCGCTTGCGCCAAACCATCGGCAGGCCGCATTGTTGGCAGACTTTGCTGGGCAGATCGGCTTTCTTGCGCATGGTCTCAAGGGGCAGCAAGGGCGACGATCGAAGATGCACCGATTGCGGTGCAGGTGGAGTAAAGGGATGGGCTGGTTAAGCGCGCTGCTGAAGATCAAGATTGCCCTGACCCTGCTTGCCTGGGTGCTGCCGCTGTTCGCCCTGCCGCAGGGTCTCTACAGCGAGCTGGGCTTTCCCGATCCCATGCCTTTGATTTTCCTGCGCTTGTTGGCGATGGCCTACCTCGCGCTGGTCGCCGGCTACTGGCTGGGGCTGCTGCAGCTCAATCGCGGGGTCTACCCTTGGCATCCGGTCATCGTCGGCATCGTCAGCAACGGCGGCGCCTGTGCGGTGCTGCTTCTGGCCCTGCTTGCCGGCAGCTGGTCAGATTGGGGCAGCCTGGCACGCGCATACATGAACCTATCCGCGTTGGGCAGCGGCTTGATTGCCGCAGGGTTGCTGATCTCCGCACTGAACCAGCGATCAGCATGAGAACTTTCGCCGACTAAGCTCGTTGTTGCTGGTCTCTCCATCCAGAGCAGAAACGGCAGCTTGCTTGGCACGCAGATCAACGGCCTCAAGGTTGTCGCCGGTCAGGTCACGCCGACAAGTACGTCGACGCCCTGTGATTCCGAGACCGTACGGATTGTCCTTCGCACCGGCCGGGGTCAGTGGCGTTCTCACCATTGGACTATCGGGCCCTTCGGCCGAAGTGCAATCGCGCACGCGTCCGGTGGATTCTTTCGGGATAGAGTAGGCTCACCAGTTCGGCATGGACGCAGGCAATGGCTGAGACCCCCTCGGCAGCGGTGGATGCATTCATCGACAAGTGGCAGGGCGTGACCGCCTCCGAGCTGTCGACCTCGCAGAGCTTCCTGCTCGATTTGTGCGAACTGCTGGACGTCAACAAGCCGCATGCCACCGCCGCCCAGGACTACATGTTCGAACGGCCGATCACCTTCCACCACGGCGACGGCAGCAGCAGCCCAGGCCGCATCGATCTTTACCGCCGTGGCGCCTTCGTACTTGAATCGAAGAAGCTCAAAGCTGGAACCCACACCCAGGGCTTCGACCAGCAGCTGCTGCGCGCTCGCACCCAGGCCGAGCGCTATGCCCGCGCCCTGCCCGCCGACGAGGGCCGCCCGCCCTTCGTCGTGGTGGTGGACGTCGGCACGCGGATCGAGGTCTACGCCGAGTTCAGCCGCTCCGGCGGCACCTACACGCCCTTTCCCGACCCGCGCAGCCACCGCCTGCAGCTCGTCGATCTGCGCAAACCGGACATCCTCGACCGCCTGCGCCGGATCTGGACCGATCCGCTGTCATTGGATCCGGCCCGCGAATCGGCGCGGGTCACCCGCGAGATCGCCGACCGGCTGGCCCAGCTGGCGCGCTCGCTGGAGGGCGCCGGGCATCCGCCGCAGGCGGTAGCGCGTTTTCTGATGCGCTGCTTGTTCACCATGTTCGCCGAGGACGTGCGTTTGCTGCCGGCCGACAGCTTCCGTCAACTGCTTCTCAAATACGCCGACAAGCCCGACGTGGCCATGCGCATGGTCGCCCAGCTGTGGCAGGACATGGACGCGGGCGGCTTCTCCGCCGTGCTCGCCGACGAGGTGCTGCGCTTCAACGGCAAGCTGTTCAAGCAGCCCGACACCCTGCCGCTGGATCCCGCCCAGCTGGCCCTGCTGGCCGATGCCGCGCGCGCCGACTGGCGCCACGTTGAGCCGGCGATCTTCGGCACCCTGCTCGAGCGCGCCCTGGTGCCCAGCGAGCGGCACAAGCTGGGCGCGCACTACACCCCGCGCGCCTACGTCGAGCGGCTGGTGCTGCCAACGGTGATCGAACCGCTGCGCGAGGAGTGGGCCCACGCCCAGGCCGCCGCGCTGACCCTGGCCAGCGAGAACAAGCACGACGCCGCGGTCAAGACCCTGCGCCAGTTCCACCACCGGCTGTGCACCCTGCGGGTGCTGGACCCGGCCTGCGGTTCCGGCAACTTCCTCTACGTCACCTTAGAGCACTTAAAGCGCCTGGAGGGCGAGGTGCTCAACGCCCTGGACGAGCTGGGCTTTCGACAGACCGGGCTGGCGCTGGGCGGCGAGCGCGCCGATGCCGCCGCCGGCGAGACCGTCGACCCGCACAACCTGCTCGGCATCGAGCTCAACCCGCGCGCCGCCGAGATCGCCGAAGTGGTGCTGTGGATCGGCTACCTGCAGTGGCACTTCCGCACCCGCGGCGACGTCAAGCCGCCGCAGCCAGTGATCCGCGATTTCCGCAATATCGAATGCCGGGATGCCGTGCTGGCCTACGACGCGGTGGAGTTTGTGCTCGACGAGGCCGGCATCCCGGTGACCCGCTGGGACGGCAAGACCATGAAGACCTCGCCGGTGACCGGCGAGTTAATACCGGATGAATCTGCGCGCGCGCCACTTGAGCGCTACGTAAATCCTCGAACAGCAACCTGGCCGCAGGCGGATTTCGTGATTGGAAACCCCCCGTTTATTGGCAACAAGCGTATGCGCATCGCGCTGGGAGATGGCTATGTAGAAGCACTTCGAACCGCGAGGCCAGAGGTCCCCGAGTCAGCGGACTTCGTTATGTATTGGTGGGACCGTGCAGCGGTGCTGGCGAAGGATGATTCAGTACAACGATTCGGATTCATAACAACGAACTCCATCCACCAGACGTTTAATAGGCGGGTGCTCGAGTATCACATGCGGGCCCCCAAATCACCGCTGTCCATAATCTTCGCAGTTCCTGACCACCCTTGGGTTGACGCGAACGACGGAGCCGCGGTTCGAATTGCCATGACAGTCTGTCAACCAGGAACTCATGCAGGTTTGAGAGGAGAAGTCGAAAAGGAGCGAGTGATCGACCATGGATATGCGGAGGTCTCAATGCGACTTGAGAGTGGAGCGATAAATCCTAATTTGTCCGTCGGGATAGATGTATCTAAGGCTACTCCGCTCATTTCGAACAGCAGACTTTGTTGGCAAGGTTGCAAGTTAGTCGGATCAGGTTTTCTTGTTGACCCAGACATTCGCGACAGATTGGTTTCCTCGAGTCCGATTCTTGCATCACGATTACCGCGTTTTACGACCGGAAGGGATCTTGTCGGTCGAAGGATCCAAAAGTTCGTAGTAGACAGCTTCGGTCTTCGTCTCGATGAATTGCGGGATCATTTCGCCAATCTTTATCAGCATCTGCTTGTTCGAGTAAAGCCAGGTAGAGATCAGAACAATGACAAAAAATTCAGAGAAGAATGGTGGCTAATGGGGCGGCCCAGACCTGACTTACGCAGAGCGTTGGTCGGACTGCAGCGATACGTTGTTACTTGCGAAGTAGCCAAGTTTAGATGTTTTTCTTTTCTGAGATGGCCCGAAGACTTGATTGACGGGTCTGTAATTGCAATTGCGACTTCGGAGTATGAATTACTCGGCGTCCTTTCATCACAGGTCTCGATGACTTGGAATGCAGCCGCAGGTGGGCGGATGGGGGTCGGCAACGACCTTCGCTTTCATACGACTAGTTGCTTTGATCCTTTCCCTTTCCCGCACTCTGAAAAGACTATTGAGCTACGCGTCGGAAAGATTGCCCTTGCCCTTGATGAGCATCGAACGCGCCAACAAGCCGCGCATCCTGAGCTCACCCTGACCAGCATCTACAACGTGCTGGAAAAGCTGCGCAGCGGTGAAGCGCTGACGCCGAAGGAGCGCACAATCCACGAGCAGGGTCTGGTCTCGGTGCTGCGGCAGATCCACGACGAGCTGGATGCGGCGGTGCTGGCGGCCTACGGCTGGTCGGATTTGCTGCCGCTGCTGCGCATCGCCCACGGCAACGACGCGCCGCCGGCGCTGTCGGCCACCGCCGCGGACGACGCCGAAGCCGCGTCGAAACGGGAAGAGGAGGCCAGCGACGCCCAGGCCGAGCGCCTGAAAGCCGCCCGCGAGGAGGCCAAGCGCCAGTTCGACGAGGCGGTGCTGGAGCGGCTGGTGGCGCTCAACGCCGAACGCGCCGCCGAGGAAGCCCGCGGTCTGGTGCGCTGGCTGCGCCCGGAGTTCCAAAATCCCCAAGGTCAGTCCGCCGAGCAGCGGCCAGAACAAGGCGAGCTGGTCGATAGCGAGGCCGTGCCTGCCGCCTCAGCGGTCAAAATCAAGCCGCAGCCCTGGCCCAGGGACGCCATCGACCAGGTCCGCGCCGTCGCCGACACCCTCGCCGCCAGCCCGGTCGCCCTGACCGTCGACGAACTCGCCACCCGCTTCCGCGGCCGCGGCCCCTGGAAACGCCGCCTGCCGCCGCTGCTGGAGATGCTGGTGGCTCTGGGCAAGGCGCAGTCGCAAGGAGATCGCTTTGCCGCCAATCGATAGTCCAATTCTTTTTTTGGTTGCGGGACTGTGGATCGCACCTGCGCTCTGGGCCAACGAAGAATTGCCCATTGATACGGAGATCTCTCGACTGTCCGTCGTGGACGGTGCCATCTTTGTCGGTTTGGGTTTTGCGACCCGATGCACGCGATTCGGCGAGGCCGAGGATTGGTCGATGCGGATTGAGCGTGATGCGCTGGTGATCACCTATGGAATCGAGACCTACGGCGAACCGAGAGATTTCTGCACATTCGGGCCGCTCAGCTTCAGCGCTTGGCCGTCGCTGGCTACTGCGTTGGCGTCACCTGATTTTCTGCCGGAAGACAGCGACACCTCAGAAGTTCGATTCGTTCGTGTCGAATTCCATCGCGAGGTTTGCACTGACATGGTTCCTGCGCAGTGCCAGCCTGAATCGACGGTTTTGGCTGAGGCCGCGCTTTCCGGGATTCCGAGACCTGGCCGCAGCGGCACCTTGCAGTCGGGGTTCTGGAAAGGCACCGTGGGTATCCCGGGAAGCCCGGCGACAAGCATTGCGATCCGCGAGGACCGTGACTTGGTCGCCATGTCTTGGCTGGGAGGTGACGCAGATGCGGGCTCGGCCTGGTTGTTCGCATCTGGGCCACTGGAACAGGGCGTCGCCATCATGCCCACCTTTACCGCTGAGCTCGGCGGCTGCGTACGCTGCAATCCGCAAATGATCGCAACCCAGGTATCGGGAAGCACCAAACTCTGGGTGATCAATGCCAACGAAGTTTGGGTCTCCTCCGCCGGCCGCGAGGGACTGTCGATGGAACCGTGGCGACCGTGGAGCATGCGGTTGACCCGATCGATGTCCTGGGTTGAACCGGAGCTGGCAGAGCTGGGGGCATTCTTTGACAGCATGGCCGTGCTCACCGGGACTTGGATAGACGTTTCCCGATCATTATCGGCCGATGGGCTGGTGCGAATCGGTGAGGCCGAAGCCGGATGTGTGAATTCCGCCGATCCTTGCCTCGGAGGATGGATCTATTCCGCGGATTGGTCTGGGGGCTCGGGATCGGTCGTTTGTGGCGATCAGGGGCGTTGCCGATTTACTGATTCCGGGCATCCGGATGTTGTGATTGACGTCCCACTGGAATCCATCGGGTCTGACCGTCTATTCAGTTCTGACGTCCCGTGTGTGGCGTTGGAGGCCTGTGATGACGAGCTCGGAAGCCTGTTCCTGATACGGATGGGGGATTAGCTGTGGTCCGATGTTGACGGGCGACAATGTCACGGCTAGGAGCGAGTCCGCATGGGTTGCTTGGCTAAGGGATTTCCTATTCGATCGCCGCTTGCGGCCAAGCTCGCGTTGACAGTTGTAAACTATCGGCATCGACTCACACGGAGAGCGGCGATGGTCAAAGCATGGATAGCGGCAGGCGCGCTGATTTTTGCGTCGGCTACGGTCAACGCGCAGCTGCTATTTGAGCCGGTAACGGTGCATCCGGCGGCGGTCAATCGCGACGCGCCCTGGTTGATATTGATCGACGACAGCTGGGCTGACGGCTGCGGGGGCACGGTACAGACCCGGGTCAGCCCGCAGTTGATCGAAATCGAGGGGACGCTGTCGTCGCCGATGCTGGGTCAGGTTTGCACCGCCGCCCTGGTGCCCTTCAAGCAGCTGATCAACCCGGCTGACCTGGTCCCCCAAGGCTTCGTGTTCGCCGATAACGTGACGATCAACTACCTGGTCGACAACGGCAACGGCGCGCAGCTGCGCTACTCGCGCCAGATGCAGTTCAGTTCCCAGCCCAACCAGACCGTGCGAGCTCAGCCGGGCGGCTGGACGACGGGTCTATTGCAAAGCTCGGGGCTGTTCATCGATCAGCAGGGCGGAATACTCTCTGCCGCGCTGTTCGACTACGGCACCGACAATCTGGCCAGCTGGCACTACGCTGCTGGACCGGTCAACGGCAGCGTATTCGTGGCCGACCTGAGCACTTTCGGCTTGATCAACTGCGTCACCGCGCCCTGTGATCGCGCCGCCCCGGTCGCGGACGGCAAGATCTACATGCTGCTGCGCGGCGCCAACGAGGCCATCGTCAGCTACCGGCAGATTCCTTTCCCGGGTTCGGTGGTCAACGACAGCGACGATGCCGTCGTCTATCACCGCCTGGATTTCCGTCGCAGTGCGCAGCTGCCGCTCGATCCCATCGACGGCGATCTGCCGCTGCCGGATCTGGTCGGACAGTGGGTGGGCGGCATGGTCAATGCCGATCTGGGCGTGGACGACTTCCGCAGCATGCGCATCGAGTATGCCGGCTTCGACGATAGCCGCGGCGTGCGCAGCTATCGCTACAACGTCTTTCCCGCTGCCATCGGCGAGCCCAGCTTCCAGATCGACTGCGCCGATAACCGGCCGCTGGATGGGCCGGTCGGCTGCAGCCTGCAGGGCTACCGCTACGGCAGCGGGCAGGGCGTGGCCTGCGACGCCTTCTTCGAGTTCGCCGCTGTCGCTGAGGAATCCGTCCGCGCCGCTGCCCAGTGCGGCGATACGACGCTGGCTTTTGAGCTCTACAGGCGGGACTGATCAGGGCATCTAGCCGAAACCCTCGCTACCAACGTTGATGAATAATGCGGACTCGGTAGCGGGGTCATCGACCTCGCTCTGCAGTCGCTCGATGTCGTCCAACAGTACGCCGAAGCGCTGTCCAAAGGGCGTTATCGAATACTCCACTCTAGGTGGAATCTCGGCGTAGCTGCGCTTGTCGATGATGCCGTAGCGCTGCAGCTTTCGTAGGCGTTCGTTCAGCACCTTCTTTGATAGCCCATCAATGGCGCGCTCCAGCTCGCCGGGACGGCTGGTGCCCGCGCGGATCTGCGCCAGCACGGCCAGGGACCACTTGCAGCCGACGATGCTCTCCACTATGGCAGCGACGCTGGGCGCGGTTGAAATTTTTTTCTCCAAGGGATTCAAGAACTTCCACCGATTGGTTCCCCAGGCACCGGATTGTGCCCGGTTTTTTCAGCGCTTCCGGCGAGCCAACAATAGCCGCCATCGACCCCGCCTGAGAAGGAGTAATCGGATGATCAAGCGCGCTATCGTTGCCGGTTTGGCCGGCATCTCGCTGGCCGGCACCCTGGTGCTGGCCGAAGCGGCCTTCGTGCCCGTTCCCTATCCCGAAGGCTACAGAGACTGGACCCACGTCAAGAGCATGGTCATTGAGGAAGGACACCCGCTGTATGCCAGCTTCGGCGGCATCCATCACTTGTACGCCAACGATCTGGCCATGCAGGGCTACCGCACCAAGCAGTTTCCCGACGGAGCAGTGATTGTCTTTGACCTGCTGGAGGCCGAAAGCGGCGGGAAAGCCGTGATCGAGGGTGAGCGCAAGATCGTCGGCGTCATGCACAAGGACGACGCGCGCTGGCCGGACACCCACGGCTGGGGCTTCGAGGGCTTCAAGGCCGATTCCAAGACCGAGCGCGCCGTCGGCGATCAGGCGCAGACCGCCTGCATGGCCTGCCATCTGTCGCAGCAGGCCAACGACTATGTGTACAGCGAGTTCCGCCGGTGAACCGCGGGCAACGGCCACAGGCGCCGTCCTGGCACGTCGAGCGCTGGTTCAATACCGAGCAGGCGTTGAGTCTGGAATCGCTGCGCGGCCGCGTGGTCCTGCTGCACGCCTTTCAGATGCTTTGCCCAGGCTGCGTCAGCCACGGTATCCCGCAGGCGCAGCGGGTCGCGGCGGCCTTCGACACCGAGCAGCTGGCCGTGGTCGGACTGCACAGCGTCTTCGAGCATCACCAGGTGATGACCCCAGCCGCATTGCGCGTATTCATCGACGAATACGAGCTGCGCTTTCCCATCGCCGTCGATCGTGCCGAGCCGGGGTACGCGGCACCGCGGACCATGCGCGCCTACGCCATGCGCGGCACCCCGACCGCCGTGCTCATCGACCGTGCCGGCCGCATCGCCTGGCAGCGCTTCGGCCGGCCCAGCGACCTGGAGCTCGGCACCGTCATCGGGCAGCTGTTGGGTGAGGCGGTACCAATGAGTCCCGACACCGTGGCTGAGGACCAGGAGTCTGCGCGGTGTGACGCGACCGGTTGCGCGATTGCGGAGTAGCGAGCTTTCCCAATCAAGGTGTAGATGCTGGGATAGAGTGGAGATGCCCTCGCTCTAGGGACTCCCTGAACAATGCACGCGGCCGCGACGGCACCTGAGAAGTTCGCCAGTAAGGCGGGCGTCGCAGGTCATAGTGGGCGCTCTGGGCAAGACGTCCAACGCAGCTGGCGGGCTTCTCAGGCGTCGTCCCGTAAGCTCTGGAGGCC
>JAUIFV010000257.1 GCA_030430155.1 Gammaproteobacteria bacterium | reverse complement strand
ATCGCGTGGTTCGGCGCGTGCCGTCGGCGCGCTGCTCGGAATCGATGGTGATCGCCAGCGCCGGACACACCGCCTCACACAGCTTGCAGGCGATGCAGCGTTCCTCGCCGTTGGGATAGCGGCGTAGGGCGTGCAGACCGCGGAAGCGCGGGCTCTTGGGGAATTTCTCCTGCGGGTAGTTCACCGTGTACTTGGGGCGGAACATGTAGCGCAGGGTCACCGACAAGCCCTTGAGGAGCTCGCGGAGCATCAACGAATCGAGATAGCGGGTGATTGAACTCATTGCTGTCAGGCTCCGCGCGTTGCCAAACCGAAGTGGAACAGCAGCGCTGCGACAACGATCCAGACCATGGTGATGGGGATGAACACCTTCCAGCCCAGGCGCATGATCTGGTCGTAGCGATAGCGCGGGAAGGTGGCCCGGAACCACAGGAAGCAGAACATGAAGAAGACCGTCTTGATCAACAGCCAGTGTGCGCCCGGCTCGCCTATCACGCCGCCCACCCAGCCCTGGAAGGGCGACAGCCAACCGCCGAAGAACATCAGCACGGTGAGCAGCGCGATCAGGATCATGTTGGCGTATTCGGCGAGGAAGAACAGCGCAAAGGCCGCGCCGGAATACTCGACGTGGAAGCCGGCTACGATCTCGCTCTCGCCTTCGGCCACGTCGAAGGGGGCACGGTTGGTCTCGGCCACGCCGGAGATGAAATAAATCACGCACAGCGGCAGCAGGGGCAGCCAGAACCACTCAAAAAAGCCGGCGTTACCGCCCTGGGCAAGCACTACCTTGGTCAGATTCAAGCTGCCGGTTCCCACCAGCACGCCGACCAGGGCGAAGCCCATGGCGATCTCATAGCTGACGATTTGCGCCGCTGAGCGCATCGCGCCCAGGAAGGCGTACTTGGAGTTGGAAGCCCAACCGGCCAGGAGCACGCCGTAGACGCCCATCGAGGTCATCGCCAGCAGATAAAGCAGGCCGGCATCGATGTTGGACAGCGCACCGATCAATTCGCCATCGTCAAAGGGGACCACCGCCCAGGCCGCAAAAGCGGGCGCCAGGGTCAGTACCGGAGCGAGAAAATACAGGAAGCGGTTGGCGTTGGTGGGCAGCACCAACTCCTTGAACAACATCTTGAAGACATCGGCAAAAGGCTGCGCCAGTCCCATCGGCCCGCCAATGAAATTGGGGCCGACGCGAGACTGCATCGCGCCGATTACCCGCCGTTCGGCCAGGGTGAAGAACGCCACCGTCAGGATCAGCGGGACGGTGACCATCAGCACCTTGATCAGTGTCCAGACCACCAGCAGCAGATCATCCATGGCCTTGCTCCGGGTTGCCCAGTTTGACTCGGGTGCCGGTGCTCAAACCGGGCAGGGTAGAGGCCAGGCCGGCGCTGACCAGCACCGTCCCGGCAGCCACTTCGGGATCGATTTCGACCGCGACTTCGCGGCCGTCGCCCAAGCGGGTATGACCACTTCCTTCAAGCCCCAGGGACTGCGCATCGGCGGGACTGATTCGCATCAGTGGTCGTTCGGCCAGCACCGTGTTCTGTAGCGGCTGTGCCCGGCGCAGCACGGCATCACCAGCATAGATGCCGACCACCACGGCCGCTTCCAGCCCTTCGCCCTGGCTGGCGTCGGAGATGATCTCGTCGACTCGGTACTGGTGCTCAGTCGATTCGGCCAACTGCGCGTCGACCAGCGCCTGCAGTGCGGCGATGTCGCTGAAATCAAAGCCTTCCAGGTCCATGCGGCCGCCGAGCGCGCGCAGTACGCGCCAGCCCGGTCTGGTCTGGCCCGGCAGCTTCGCCGCGGGTTGGACCCGCTGTGCGCTGCCTTCGGCGTTGATCATGGTGCCGCCGCACTCCGGCAGCAGGCCGATGGGCAGCACCACACTGGCGTGCGCGGCCAGGGTGGGGTGGTTGTAGCTGGCGAAGGCAATCACCGCGTCGGCCTGCGCCAGCGCGGATACAGCTTCACCGCCAAGGGCGAAATCCTCAGGCGCCTCGGCGCCGTAGAGCACGTAGGCCCGGCGCGGTTGGCGGATCATCTCGACAGCGTCCAATCCAGGCACCGATGCGACCGCCCCGGCCGGTAGCCGATGCGGCACCGCGCCCAGTCGCCAACCGGCCATGCCGTTGGCGGAATCGGCGATCTCACCGACGCTGGCGCCGGTCAGCACGCCCAGATGGTGGGCGAGCTGTCGCAACAGCGCCGCCTGCGGATGGCGTACCGCGAAATCGCCGAGCAGGATACGCGCGCCGTCCTTGCGCAGCGACGCAACGAAAGTACGATCCTCGTCATTCGCCGGATGAGCGGCGACCAACTCGGCCACGTCAGCGGGCAACGCCTGATCAGCATCGGCGGCCGCAGCCGCGATCAGCCTGGCCAAGCGCGCCGGGAAGTCGCCCGGTGCGGCGATCTGATCCCAATCGCTGTCATAGACACAGGCGAATCGGGCGCTGTGCAGGGAGCCGATGCTGGCACCGTGCTTCCAGGCCTCGCGCACACGATGGCCGAGCAGCGGCTGGTCGTGTCGCGGATGCGAGCCGATCAGCAGGATGGCCGGCGCCTTGGCGATGTCCGCCAGGCTGCCGCCCAGGCTCGGCGTGGTAGGCAGCCGATGGCTATCGCTCAAGTCCAGCTGGCGCAGGCGGTGATCAATGTTCTGACTGCCCATGCTGCGGATCAGCGACTGCAGCAGATAGAGCTCCTCGCTGCTGACCTGGCCGCTGACCAGCGCGCCAATCTGCTCTGCGCCGTGCTCATCACGGGTCTGCCTGAGGGCGTCGATGGCGGCGGTCAGAGCGCTGTCCCAATCGGTGGGCACCAGCTTGCCGTCAACGGTGATCATCGGCTCGGTGATGCGCTCGGCATGACCCAGCGCGGCGTGCGAATAGCGGTCGCGATCGGACAGCCAGACCTCGTTGATGGCCTCGTTTTCGCGCGGCACGCAGCGCATTACTTCGCCGCGGCGCAGATGCATCCACAGGTTGGAGCCCAGCGAGTCGTGATATCCCACCGACGCCTTGGCGATCAGCTCCCAGGGGCGGGCGCGGAAACGAAACACCTTGTTGGTCAGTGCGCCGACCGGGCACACGTCGATGATGTTGCCGGACAGCTCGGAGGCCAGCGAGCGGCCAATGTAGGTGCTGATCTCGGTGTGCTCGCCGCGACCCATGCCGCCCATTTCGGTGGTGCCACCGATCTCGTGCAGGAAGCGCACGCAGCGGGTGCAGTGAATGCAGCGGGTCATGTCAGTGGCGACCAGCGGACCGAGATCCTCGTCTGCCACCACGCGCTTGCGTTCGGTGAAGCGCGAGACCGAGCGACCGTAGCCCATGGCGACGTCCTGCAGTTCGCATTCGCCACCCTGATCGCAAATCGGGCAGTCCAGTGGGTGATTGATCAGCAGGAATTCCATCACGTTGCGCTGCGCGTCCAGCGCCCGCTTGCTGCGGGTGTAGATCTTCATCCCTTCCATCACCGGAGTGGCGCAGGCCGGCATCGGCTTGGGTGCTTTCTCCACGTCGACCAGGCACATCCGGCAGTTGGCAGCGACCGAGAGCTTCTTGTGATAGCAGAAGCGCGGCACCGCACAGCCGGCGGCGTCGGTCAGTTCGATGATCATCGCCCCCTTGGGGCCGCTCACCGGCTTGCCATCGATCTCGACATTGACCAGATCGGGCGCCTGTCCTTCCTTGGCTTGCGCACTCATGCTGCTTTCCCCAGCTGCTCTTCCACCAGTGAGCGCTTGTTGGTGACGTAGTACTCAAACTCGGGCCAGAAGTGCCGCAGCATGCCCTGCACCGGCCAGGCCGCGGCCTCGCCGAAGGCGCAGATGGTGTGGCCCTCGATCTGTCCTGCTGCGCTCTTGAGCATGTGCAGATCGTCCATGGTCGCCTGACCGTCAACGACGCGGCATAGCAGCCTATACATCCACCCGGTGCCCTCACGGCAGGGTGTGCACTGACCGCAGGACTCGTGGTAGTAAAACTGGGCGATGCGGCGCAGAGCCTTGACCATGCAGGTGCTGTCGTCCATCACGATGACCGCGCCCGAACCCAGCCCGGAACCGGCCTTTTGCAGCGCGTCGAAGTCCATGGTGATCTGCATCATGGTCTCAGCCGGCAGTACCGGCATCGACGAACCGCCCGGGATCACAGCCTTCAGCCGACGGCCCTTCCAGATTCCGCCGGCCATCGCCAGCAGCTCGCTGAAGGGCGTGCCTAGCGGCAGCTCGTAGTTGCCGGGTTTCTCGACATGGCCGGAAACCGAAAAACATTTGGGACCGCCGTTGTTGGGCTTGCCCAGGTTGAGAAACCACTCGGCGCCGTTGCGAATGATCGCCGGGACCGAGGCGAAGGTCTCGGTGTTGTTGATGGTGGTCGGCTTGCCGTATAGGCCGAAGTTGGCCGGGAAGGGCGGCTTGAAGCGCGGCTGGCCCTTCTTGCCCTCCAGCGATTCCATCAGCGCAGTCTCTTCGCCGCAGATGTAGGCGCCCGCGCCAAGCACGGCATACAAATCGTAGTTGAAGCCGCTGCCGAGGATGTTCTTGCCCAGCCAGCCGTGCTCGTAGGCTTCGGCGATGGCCTGCTCCAGGTGTTCGAAGGGTTCGCGCTGGAACTCGCCGCGCAGGTAGTTGTAGCCGACGTCGGCATTCATCGCGTAGCCGCCGATGATCATCCCCTCGATCACCGAGTGCGGGTTGTAGCGGAGGATGTCGCGATCGTGGCAGGTGCCGGGTTCGGATTCATCGGAGTTGCAC
>JAUIFV010000050.1 GCA_030430155.1 Gammaproteobacteria bacterium | reverse complement strand
ACTCCAGCCCATCGATGTGGTCCTTCGATCGCCTGTTCCAGGTCTCTGACGTCAACAGCCTGCTCAATCAGGGCAAGCCGGTGGTAGTCACTCAGTGGGGCTGCTGGAACAACTACTTCGTTGATCCGGCGAACACCGGACTGGGACTGGCGCTGGTCACTGCCAACGATCGCGGCGCAGCCGCTACGCTGGGAGCCTCGACCTGGACCTCGACCGCCAGCGATCTGGCCTTGGGCAGTCAGTTTGTACCGCTGATGACGCAGTCCGGTCGTACGGTCGGCGACATGCTGGTCGCGTCCAAGCGCAGTCTGGCATCGGCGCAGCCCGGTCAGCACACCGATGTGCAGTGGGGCTGGACCCTGCTCGGCGATCCGCTGATGGTGCTGCAGCCCGTGGCCCCGGGTTCCTGCGTCGGTAATCCGGCCAGCGGTGACGGCGATGGTGACGGCATCTGCAACAACCTGGATCAGTGCGCCGGCTCCGACCTCATCGGTGACATCGACGGCGACGGCGTCTGTCACGATCTGGACATCTGCGTCGGCTTCCCGGACGGCACTGATTCCGACGGCGACGGCGTGCCGGATGGCTGCGACCTGTGCCTGGGCGACGATGCCCTCGGTGATCCCGATGGCGACGGCATCTGCGGCACGCCGGGTGAGGATCTGTTCTCCGATGGTTTCGAGAGCCAAAGCCGCCGTCCGTAGGACTTGAGCAAGCCCCGCACCCAGTCAGTCAAAGGCGCTGACTGGGTAGTCGGGGCTGGCCGCTCCATCAACGCCCACGCAGGCGCGTGCTTGTGCGCGATCAGCTGTGCCGGACTGGCGTTGGTCGCTCGACCTTCGCGAGCAAGCTCGCTCCGACCAAGAGCAGCACACCCTCCTGAAGCGACTCAATCCATCTACGCTGACGTAGGAGCGTGCTTGCACGCGATCAGCTGTACCAGAATGGCGTTGGTCGCTCGACCTTCGCGAGCAAGCTCGCTCCGACCAAGAGCAGCACACTCCTGAAGCGACTCTGTCCATCAACGCCCACGCAGGCGCGTGCCTGCACGCGATCAGCTGCCAGTTCGCAGCAGTCGAGCGATCGGCCGCGGCAGGCCAATCGCTTCCAACTCCTCCGGTGAGAACCAGCCGCTGGTGTCCTCAGCCAGCGAGCCGCCTTCCTTGACCAGCACCTGCAGCGGGTGAATGTGCAAGCGAAAGTGGCTGAAGTCGTGATGGAAGTTGGGCAGCGCTTTGGATTCCAACGCCTGGATTCCTAGTTCGTGGTACCAGATCGAAAGATCCACCTCTGTTGGCGCGTCCGCAGCTGCGAGCGACAACTCCGGCAGAGACCACAGTCCACCCCAAATTCCCGTCGGTGGCCGTCGTTGCAGCAGGCTGCGGCCGCGCGAGTCGCGTGCCCAGAGCAGCAGGGCGTGACGCTCCGGTCGTGTCTTTCGCGGTGCGCGCGCCGGCCACTCGGCCTGCCGTCCCAGCTGTCGAGCCTGGCAGCCGTCGGTCAATGGGCAAGCCTCGCAGCTTGGTTGCCGGCGTCTACAGACGCTGGCACCCAGATCCATGATCGCCTGGGTGTAGTCGACGATCCGCTCGTGCGGTGTATGTTCCTCGGCAAGGGTCCACAGCTGGGCATTGACCTCGGTCAGTCCCGGCCAGCGATCAATTCCGTGAAACCGACTCAGTACCCGTTTGACGTTGCCGTCCAGGATCGCGGCGCGCTCGCCGTACGCCTGAGCGCGAATCGCCGCGGCGGTAGAGCGGCCGATGCCGGGCAAAGCTTCGAGCAGTGCTTGATCGTTGGGTAGGCTGCCCTCGTGCTTCTCCATGCACAGCTGTGCACAGCGATGCAGATTGCGCGCCCGACTGTAGTAGCCCAAGCCTGCCCACTGGCTGAGCACCTCATCCATTGTGGCGCTGGCCAAGTCGCTCAGACCGGGAAAGCGCTCCAGAAAGCGCTGGTAGTAGGGAATCACCGTCTGCACCTGGGTCTGCTGGAGCATGATCTCGGCCAGCCAGACCCGGTAGGGCGTTCGCGGATGCTGCCATGGCAGATCATGACGGCCGTGCTTATCGAACCAGCGGAGTAGGGCCGCGCTGAACGGCGGACTCATGGGGTCGGGCTCTCACGCATCAGCTCCAGACCCTCAACCACGACGCCGTCGGCACCGCGATAGTCGCCGCGCAGGAATGCTTCTCGCCCACTACCGGTGACGTCCAGGGGCCATTGGCCATCCAGGGACAGCTCTTCACTGCGCAACTCGACCAGCAGATCGGTCTGATAATCCTCCGCGCCTTGCATGAGCACGTGCATGGCAATCGGCGACTGCAGCGCCAGCGCGACCTGGGTAGCGGCCCAGCTGGGATCTGCCAAAGTCAGTTCCGCATCGCCTCGCCAGCCGCCTGCGGGCAGTAGCGACAGATCCACGCGGCCGTCCAAGCGCACCGCTTCGTCGTCAGGGCCTACCGGCCCGAAGGCCGCTTCCACGGCTGCTCCAGCGAGCCTGAGTGCGCCCGCCGATTCCTCCGCGCGTCCGTCAATGCGTATTCCCAGCCGGTATCCCTCGGCGATGGCGGCGAGTTCCAAGCGCAGTGCCTCGCCACGCCGCAGCGGTTCCAGATCCAGATACTCCAGCTCCCAGGCATCGTCCTGCAGCGGCTCGGAGTCCCCATCAGACGGGTTCGCAGGCTGTCCTGGCAGATAGCGCACGCGCCGAGCGCTGAAGCCCTCGGCCAGCTGCGGCCAGTGCAGGCTGGGCGCTGGGGGCCCGGTATTGAAGCGGTCCAGCCACTGCTGCAGTGCGTCGCCGCCGTTGATCGTCGCATCAGCAACCCAAATCCGGCCCAGCGGCGGTGGGTCGGTCCACAGACTGCGCCAGGGCAGGTCGACCTGCAGGCGTTGCAAGCTGGCCAGGGGACGACCCTGAT
The DNA here is from genome assembly GCA_030430155.1 of Gammaproteobacteria bacterium. Lineage (GTDB taxonomy): Bacteria > Pseudomonadota > Gammaproteobacteria > Xanthomonadales > SZUA-5 > SZUA-5. Next base: position 24,652 of record JAUIFV010000050.1, on the reverse strand, counting down.
CATCAAGCAGCTGTGCCTGCTGCAGGGACAGCCGCGGCTTGGGCAGCACCTGCAGGCTGGCGCCACCGTCAATCTGCACCTGCAAACCGTAGTTCTCCCGGGCCAGGCGTTTGAGCAGAGCTTCGATGTTGCTCGGATCGAGAAGGATCGCCGCCAGTATGGCCGGCAGCGCCAGGATCAGCGCAATGAGCAGCAGCCACCAGCGACGGCGCAGCCAGCTGCGCGGTCGATCGTCTCGCATTAGCTGGTCTCGGGCGGCGGCGTCCGGGCCGGCAGCAGCGCATCAATGAACTCGGTGGGTTCGAAGCTACGCAAGTCCTCCAGTTTCTCGCCCACGCCGATATAGCGGATCGGCAGCTTGAATTCGCGCGCCAGGGCAAAAATGATTCCGCCCTTGGCCGAACCGTCCAGCTTGGTAATTACCAATCCGGTGACGCCCATCGCCTGATGGAACTGGCGCGCCTGGTTGACCGCGTTCTGCCCGGTGGTGCCGTCCAGCACCAACAGCACCTCGTGCGGCGCGGTCGGGTCCAACTTGGCCATCACCCGCTTGACCTTGGACAGTTCGTTCATCAGGTGTGACTGGGTGTGCAGGCGCCCGGCGGTGTCGGCCAGGAGCACGTCCACCTTACGCGACTTGGCCGACTGCAGCGCGTCGTAGATGACGCTGGCTGAGTCGGCGCCGGTGCCTTGCGCCACCACCAGAACATCGTTGCGTTCGCCCCAGACCTTGAGCTGCTCGACGGCGGCGGCGCGGAAGGTGTCGCCAGCGCCGAGCATGACGCTGGCCCCGTTCAGCTTGAGGTGCTTGGCCAGCTTGCCGATGGTGGTGGTCTTGCCGGCGCCGTTGACACCCACCACCAGCACGACGTGGGGCTTGGCCTCCAGATCGATTTGCAGCGGCGCCGCCAGCGGTTCGATCATCGCCAGCAGATCTGCGCGCAAGCCTTCGTACAGTGCCTCGGCGTCGGCCAGTTCGCGGCGCTTGATCCGCCCGCGCAGAGTGTCGATCAAGTCGGTGGTCACTGCTACGCCCAGATCGGCGGTAAGCAGCGCGGTTTCGATCTCCTCCAGCAGGTTCTCATCCAGCTTGGGGTTGCGGTCAAAGAGGCTGCCCAGCTTGAGCCGGAAAGACTCGGAGCTGGCCGCCAAGCGTTCGCGCAGGCTGGCTGGGCGCAGCGCCTCGGCCGCGGCCTTCTCCGCATTGATGACCTCAAAGGCCTCGGCAAAGGCAACCGCGGGGTCGAAAAAGGCTGATTCACTTTCGGTGCTGCTGCTGGCTGATGGTGGTGCGGGTTCTGACGCTTGCGCCAAGGGCTCCGGTCGCTGTGCTGAGGGCTCCGCATCGGCGGGCAACGGTGTTGGCGTTGCCGCCTCGGTCTGATCTGCTGCCGATGTCACCGGCTCTCGCGGCTCTACTGCCGACGGCTCCTGGGGAATCTCAGCGGGGTTGAGCTGAACCAGCTTTTCCGGAGCGGATCGTTTGAAGAATCGAAACATGAGGGGCCAGCAAGCCGTTCAGTCGAAGTCGGGGCGCGATGCTACCACCGCCGGTGTAAGCCCCGCGTTGGCGGAGCTGCCAATGCAGCGCAGATCTCACGGCGGGTGAGGTCAATATAGTGCCAACTTTTGCTATCGGGCCCATAGTCGGGGAAAATGCGGAACTTTGCCGCCCGGCGTTGGTCTAGTCCGGGTTCTACAAACCCTTCGTTCCCCTTTCGCACAAAGGTAATCCGCATGAAGAACCGTCTCGCGCTGGCCATCGCCAGCGGCACCCTCGCCGTGTTGATGTCCGCCCCCGCCCTGCAGGCGCAGGAGCTGACCACCGAGAAAGACCGCAACAGCTACATGATTGGCATGAACTTCGGTAATCAGCTGAAGAACATCGAAGACGAAGTCGATCTGCAGGTGGTGATGCAGGGTCTGCAGGATTCCTTTGGTGGCAAGGAAACCAAGCTGACCAACGAAGAAGCGCAGCAGATCAGCAATGATTTCCGCGCCAAGCTGCAGGAAATCCAGCAGCAGAAGGTTGCCAAGATGGGCGAAGAGAACAAGGCCAAGGGCGCCGAGTTCCTTGCCGCCAATCAGGACAAGCCGGGCGTCAAGGCCACCGATTCCGGCCTGCAGTACCAGGTCATTCGCGAAGGCAACGGCCCCAAGCCGAAGGAAAATGATCGGGTCAAGGTGCATTACCTGGGCACGCTGATCGACGGCACCAAGTTCGACTCCAGCTACGATCGCGAGCAGCCGGCCGAATTCCCGCTGAACGGCGTGATCAAGGGCTGGACCGAGGGTCTGCAGCTGATGAGCGTGGGCAGCAAGTACAAGCTGTTCATCCCCGGCGAACTGGCCTACGGTCCGGAAGGGTCAGGCCCCATCCCGCCCAACTCGACCCTGATTTTCGAAGTTGAGCTTCTGGAAATCCTCAACTAATCAATTGCTTACCCAGCGGTTGAAGCAAGCGGCCTGGTGGATCTGGGATCTGCCGGGCCGTTTTGTTGAGCGCTCGTGCATTTGGCCAACGTTGCCAGCGTCGGGCCTTCGGTGGGAGCATTGGTAGTCTGTCGATATGGCCAATCGTGAGCTGAGATGCCTAATCTCGCGAATCAAGCAGGAGCGTAGCTGTGTGGCGCGGTATTTTTACTGACCTGCTCACCGCCGTCGGCATATTTGCGGTCGCATTCATTATCGGGCGCGGGGTTTGGCCGTCGAAGTACCGGGCGATGAAGCGGCGCTGGGCCGATGCCAGGGCCGAGACCAAGTACCTGCGTGCTCAGCTTGAAGACCTGCAGAAAAACCGCAAGCAGCCCACTAGCGACGAGCTTTGGGATCCCGGTGCGAGTAAAGACGACGACTGACGCCGACCGCTCGCCTCGACCAGCAACACTCTTGATCAGTTGATACGGTTGCAACCCTGGGTTGCAGCACAGATTTGGGGAAAGCCTAGACATGGATGTGACGATATTCGGAACCGGTTACGTGGGATTGGTGACCGGCGCCTGCCTGGCCGATGTCGGCAATCGAGTGGTCTGCGTAGACATCGATCAAGGCAAGATCGATCGCCTGAACGCCGGTGAGATTCCGATTTACGAACCGGGCCTGGACGATCTGGTCGAGCGCAATCGCAAAGCCGGCAATTTGCGTTTCACCTGCGATAGCGCGCCCGCTGTCGCCCACGGTGAGGTGATCTTCATCGCCGTTGGTACGCCGCCGGATGAGGACGGCAGCGCCGATCTGAGCCACGTGCTGGCGGTAGCCAAGACCGTTGGTCAGCACCTCAACCGCTACGCGGTGGTGGTGAACAAATCCACCGTGCCGGTGGGTACCGCCGACAAGGTGCGGGCCAAGCTGGCCGCCGAACTGGCCGGTCGAGGGGTGGACGTGCCCTTTGACGTCGTCTCCAATCCGGAATTCTTGAAAGAGGGCGACGCGGTCAAGGACTGCATGAAACCTGATCGCATCGTCGTCGGTACCCGCTCCGACAAGGCCATCGCCAAGCTCAAGTCGCTTTATGCGCCATTCAATCGCAATCACGAGCGCATGGTGTTGATGGATGAGCGCAGCGCCGAGTTGACCAAGTACGCTGCCAACGCGCTGCTGGCGACCAAAATCTCGTTCATGAACGAGGTATCCAATATTGCCGAGCGGGTGGGTGCCGATGTCGAGTCGGTGCGCTTGGGGATCGGATCGGATCCGCGCATCGGCTACGCCTTCATCTACCCCGGGGTAGGCTACGGCGGTTCGTGCTTTCCCAAGGACGTGCAGGCGCTGCGCCGCACCGCCGGTCAGCACGGCTACCACACCCGCATCATCGAGGCCGTGGAAGCGGTCAACCAGGCCCAGAAGCACAAGCTGATGGCGATGATCAACCAGCGTTTCCCTGATGGCATCGGCGGCATGACCGTGGCGATCTGGGGTCTGGCCTTCAAACCCAACACCGACGACATGCGCGAGGCGCCGAGCCGCTACCTGATGGAAGCGCTGTGGGAAGCCGGCGCCAAGGTGCGTGCCTACGACCCCGAAGCGGGCGATGAAGCGCGGCGGATCTATGGCGAATGCGACGGTCTGATTCTCGCTGACGAGCCCATGGAAGCGCTCGACGGCGCTGACTTTCTCGCCGTGGTCACCGAGTGGAAGGCATTCTGGGCGCCGGAATTCGAGCAGATCCGTGCCGCGCTCAATCATCCCGTGCTGTTTGACGGGCGCAACATCTATGACCCGGCCAAGGTCGAAGAGGCCGGTCTGGAATATTGGGGGATCGGTCGCGGCCGCGCCGTCGCCTATCCGGACCTGAGCGGAGGCGAGGCATGAAGTCTCTCAGCGGTTTGCGAGTGCTGGTTACCGGGGGCGCGGGTTTTTTGGGTTCGCACCTGTGCGAACGGCTGATCGCGCAGGGCCACGATGTGCTCTGCGTGGATAATTTCTACACCGGTACCAAAGCCAACGTGCAGCACCTGCTCGGCCATCCGCGCTTCGAGCTGATGCGCCACGACGTCACCTTTCCGCTCTACGTGGAGGTGGATCGGATCTACAACCTGGCCTGCCCGGCATCCCCGGTGCACTACCAGTTCGACCCGGTACAGACCACCAAGACCAGCGTGCACGGGGCCATCAACATGCTCGGGCTGGCCAAGCGGGTCAAGGCGCGCATCCTGCAGGCCTCAACCAGCGAGGTGTATGGCGACCCGCACGTCCATCCGCAGACCGAAGGCTACTGGGGGCACGTCAACCCCATCGGCATCCGCTCCTGCTACGACGAAGGCAAGCGCTGCGCGGAAACCCTGTTTTTCGACTACCACCGTCAGCACCAGCTGGACATCAAGGTGGCGCGTATCTTCAACACCTACGGCCCGCGCATGCATCCCAATGACGGCCGTGTCGTTTCCAACTTCGTGGTGCAGGCGCTGCGCGGCGAGGATCTGACCATCTACGGTGACGGCTCGCAGACCCGTTCGTTCTGCTACGTCGAGGATCTGGTCGACGGATTGATGCGCCTGATGGAGTCCCGCGACGGCTTTACCGGGCCGGTCAACCTGGGCAATCCGGGCGAGTTCACCATTCGCGAGTTGGCCGAAAAGGTGCTCGCCATGGTCGGCGGCAAGGCCAAACTGGTGTTCCAGCCATTGCCCTCCGACGACCCGACCCAGCGCCAGCCGGACATCACTGTGGCCAAGGATGAACTGGCCTGGCAGCCCAAGATGAGCCTGGACGAGGGGCTGCGTCCGACCATTGAATATTTCGAAGCATTACTGAATGGCGCCGAAGCGCGCCAGACATAGCGGGGCTTTTGCTCGATAATGCCCAGTTCGCACGCGAGGAAGCCCATGTACGCCAAAATCGTGCCAATCGCAGGCCTGCTGTTGTCCCTGCTGCTGTTCGCCGGCTGTGCCAGCGATGGCCTGCGCGATGTGCGGCAGGGCACGGCAAAGATGGTGACCACAACCGATCGCCTGACTCCGCCGGACTCCACTTCGCCTACCGGTGCCTACCGCGGGGTGTCGGACTACCGAATCGGTCCGCAGGACGTCTTGGAGCTGAGCGTCTATCAGCTCACCGAACTCAACGGACCGGTGCGAGTGAATTCGCAGGGGATGATTTCGCTACCGCTGCTGGGGCCTATGACCGCGGCGGGCAAGACCGTCCCGGAATTGGAGAAAGAGATCACCGAACTGCTGGCTGCGGACTATCTGCAAAACCCGCAGGTCTCCCTGTTCGTGCGCGAGTTCACCAGCCAGACGGTCACGATCGAAGGAGCCGTCAACAGCCCCGGCATCTATCCACTCAAGGGCCGCACCAGCCTGCTGCAGGCGGTAGTGATTGCCGGCGGATTAAGTGAATACGCCAATCCGCGCGGGGTGATCGTGTTTCGCACGATCAAAGGAGAGCGAATGGCGGCGGTGTTTGACATCCGCGACATCCGTGGCGGCAATGCCGAAGATCCACAGATTTACGGCGAGGACTTGATCGTCATTGACGAGTCGGGCTCCAAGTCGGCTTATCGCGATTTCTTCAAGGCGCTGCCCGTCATTGGTTTGTTTACTCGAGTGTTGTACTGATTCAGTGGTGCTTGAGCCACTGACCGGTCCCGTGGAGAGCTAGATGCGCGACGCCGCTGCCAGCAACGAACCAGGCGAAGGTCAAGACCGTCTGCCGGCGCGCGCGCCCAGTCGCGGCGGTATGGTCAGTGTCGACCCGCGCCTGCAGGCGCTGTCGACGCTGGTCCACGGCGGCGAGCAGGATGCCGAAGAGGCCGGCTTTGATTTCCGCAAATACTGGAACGTCATCCACAAGCGGCGTTGGACGGTGGTTGGCGCCTTCGCCATCGTCATGCTCACCGGCATTATCGCCACCTTCCTGGCCACGCCCATCTATCGCGCCACCGCGGTCATCCAGATCGAGCGTCAGGCCATGCAGGTGGTCAATATCCCTGGCGTGGAGCCCATCGAGGCACCCTACGATCGGGAATTTTACGAGACGCAGTTCCAGCTCTTAACCAGTCGCTCAATGGCCGAGAAGATCGCCAGCGAGCTTGACCCCAGTAATCCGGTTTTCGACATCATGAGCGCGCCGTCGCTGTGGAAGAAGGCGGTGGATCTGGTCATGGGTGCCGATCCGCCGATGGACCCGGAAGAAGAGGTGCTGCACAAGCGCCGCCGCCTGGTCGGCCTGATCCGCGGCGGTCTGGAGGTGGACCCGATCCGCAACTCCAGACTGGTGCGCATTCACTTCTACAGTCCGGATGCGGCGCTGTCGGCATCGATCGCCAATTCGGTGGCGATCGGCTTCATGGAAGCCAACATGGAGCGCAAGATCGACACCAGCTCCTACGCCAAAGGCTTCCTGGAGGACCGGCTTGAGCAGGTCAAGCTCAAGCTGCAGGACTCGGAGAAGGCGCTGGCCGAATTTGCCCAGCGCGAGCGCTTCGTCAACGTTGGCAACCGCGAAACGCTGCTCTCATCGGAGTTGGAAGCGCTGACCTCGGCGCTGACTGCGGCCAAGACCGCGCGAATCGAGGCCCAGGCAAGACTGGCCCAGGGGCAGGGCGCCAACGCCATGTCGCATCCGGCGATGCTGCAAAACGCCGGGGTGCAGGCGCTGCGGGTAACCAAGGGCAAGCTGGAGGCGGAGTACCAGGAGAAGTTGCTGACCTACAAACCCGGCTTTCCGTTGATGCAGCAGATACGCAGCCAGATCGAGCAGATCGACAAGCAGCTGGCGGCCGAAGTGCGGATGGTGCGCGCCGGCTTGGCCGCCACCTACCAGGCCGCCAAGGATCAGGAGGCGCTGCTCCAGGAGCAGGTCGCCCAGCTCACCGATGAAGTGCTGAGCATGCAGGGCAGGAGCACCGATTTCACGGTGCTCGAGCGCGAAGTGCAAACCAATCGCGAGCTCTACGACGCCCTGCTGCAGCGCTACAAGGAAATCGGCATTACCTCCAACGTCGACGCCAACAACATCAGCGTGGTCGATCCGGCCTTGCGTCCGGGCTCGCCGTTTACGCCGAATCTGAAGCGCGCGCTGATGCTGTCGGCGGTCCTTGGATTGTTCATCGGTATCGGTCTGGCCTTCCTGTTCGAGTACCTGGATGACACCCTGAAGCGGCCGGAAGAAATCGAAAAGCACCTGGGCGTCAGCGTGCTCGGGGTGATTCCCAAGCTCAGCAGCGGCTCGACCCCGGAGCAGGCTCAGACCGATCCGCGTTCGTCCTTCTCCGAGGCCTACCGGTCGGTGCGCACGTCGCTTCAGTTTTCCACCGAGGAAGGCGTACCCAGGTGCCTGTTGGTGACCAGTCCGTCGGCGGCCGAAGGCAAATCCACCACTGCAGTCGCGCTGGCACGCAACTTCGCTCAGCTGGGCCGGCGCGTGCTGCTGATCGACGCCGATCTGCGCAACCCCTCGCTGCACCGCATGCTGGGTACGGACAACACCGTGGGTCTGAGCAACTATCTGTCCGGCAAGATCAAGCCGGCTGCATCGATCAAGGGCACCAAGACTCCGCGGTTGACCCTGATTCCGTCCGGTCCGATGCCGCCCAACCCGGCCGAACTGCTGGCCGGCCCGAAGATGCTCTCCCTGGTGACCTTGGCCAGCGAGAAATTCGATCAGGTGATCATCGACGGCCCCCCGATCATGGGCCTGGCCGACTCGCCTATCCTGTCCAACATGGCCCACGGTACCCTGGTGATCATCGAGTCCGGCACCTCGCGCATCGCTACGGCCAAGGGTGCGCTGAAGCGACTGTTCGCCGCCCGTGCTCACGTGGTGGGCGCGGTGATGACCAAGTACGACGCGCGTATCGCTGGTTACGGCTACGGCGGCTATGGCGACTACCTGTATTACTCCTACGGCGGCGGCGGTGCGCCGCGCGCGCTGACCAAGTCATGAATCGCCGACGACGACCGTTGTCGCCACAACGCGTCGCCTGCTTGGCGGTGAGCCACGATACCCGTGCGTTCATCGGCGGCAGGGATGGCTAGCCCGCATTTCTCATACCCCTCCTACTGCGGACGCCGATCTCCGCGGTGTGGCGCGGTCTGCTCCCGTCGGTCGGCTCAAAGTAGGGGAACTACTCCTTCGCCGCCCTTTGGGTCCGCGGACCGCACCACGCCGCGTTCTCGACGCCCTCGCTACGGAGGAGTATGAGCAATGAGGGCTAGTGCCAACGCGCTAGATCAGGCCATTGCGGCCTTCCGCGACCCGTCGCTGGTGGCGGAATTGCGCGAGCGCAGTCTCGCCGACGAGGTGATCCTGGTGCTGCGCGTGGCGGCAGGCGACAAGGCTGCCATCGCTCAGGCCCAACAGCGCACCAGTGACAGCGGCGAGCAACTGCAGGAAGCCGCAGTGTTCTATCTGCAGCAGGCTCTGTTCACGCCTCACGCCAACGCCTACAGAGTGCTGGGCTGCCGTGAGGACGCCGCGCAGCAGCGCCTGCGCGAGAACTACCGCTGGTTGATCAAATGGCTGCATCCGGATCGCAACGTCGATCAATGGGAATCGGTTTATGCCGACAAGGTCAACATCGCCTGGCAAGCGTTGAAGACGCCCGATAGACGCGATCGCTATAACGCCAGTAATGGCATCGACGGTTTGGCCATCGAGTCCCCCGCAGGCGGGCTGGCGGTGCAGGGCAAGGCACCGTCGGTGGCGGTGGACGATCGCTTGCGCTTGTCCGGTTCGGCAGTGCGGCATTTGCCAGCAATCACACTGTCGATCATGGGCTTGGGTGCGGCGGTGGTTTTGGGGCTGATTTATTGGGCCAATCAAAACGATGCGCCGGCGCCGATGCTGTCTACCGCCGCCATCGCGCCGCCCATAGACGCGCAGTTACCCGGCCGCGGAACCGCGATCACCATGGATCCGGATCCGACTGGGATGCAGTCCATGGCTGTAACTCTGGACCAGCAGCAGCTGACCGTTGCCGAGGTACTCAAACCCTCGGACGACGCTGTTGCCGAGGCGGTCGCGACTGCCGCTGAGACCGATGAAGCCAGATCCGAGCGAGCCGTCGCACCGATACCAGAGGCCGTAGTTCCCGAGTCCGCCGCAACCGTAGCTATGGCCAGTAATGATCTGCCGCCTAGCCCGGTGGGTGGTGAGACAGGATCGATCCCGGATGTTCCAGGCGACGCGCAAGCAGTCGATTCGCCAGTTGCGGAAGCTGCGCGGGATTTGGCAGCAACAGGTCCTCAGGCCGATAGTCGCCCGGAACCCACTCCCCGCCTGCGCCCGGCTGCGTCCAGGCCCACAGCTAACGTGGCTGCCGCCAGTGTCCCGCCAGCGCCGTTGCAGGTCAGCACCGCAACTCGGCCCGAAGTGGCTGCTGCACCAGGCGCATCGACGAAGCCGGAGCCCATGGCTGCGCAACGCATCGCTGCCCCGACCAGACCGTCAGGCTTGGCCAAGCCGACCACCACAGCGGACGCCAGGTCGATCACCGCGGCCGATACACGATCGTCCAATGTCCCGAGGCTGAACGCCCCCTCGGCCAGCCAGGCGGCGGCGATAGTCAGCGATTTCACGGCCGCCTACACAGCCGGTGATTTGCGGCGCTTCGATGGGTTGTTCAGCCCGGCTGCCGCCATTCCTGCCGACTTGGGCGGGCTGCGCGAGCGCATGCGTGATGCGCAGATGCGCTACCTGGAGTTGGCCAATCTGCGCTGGGAAATGGAAGAGGAAGCCGCAGTCGGCTATGCCGACTACCGGGAGACCTTTGTGCCCGAAGGCGAACGGCGTGCGGTGACTCGGGTAGGCGGCGTGCAGTGGGTGATACGGATGAACGGCTCGCAGCCGCGCATCGCCGCGCTGAATATGCAATCGCGGCAGAACTAGATGGTGGATCAGGATCTGCACCCTGGTGAGGCACCGCGCTGGCCCAAGCGGGCGGCCATCGGCCTGCTCAGCATAGCCCTGCTCTGGCTGGTGCTGGTCCGGGGCTATGCCGATTATCTGGCCGGTCCCGATCCGCAGCGCGCCGCCAAGCTCAATCCAACTCATCCGGTAGCGATTACCCAGTTGGCCAGCCAGGCGCTTGAGGCAGGGGAGATCTCCCAGGCAATGCAGCTGGCGGAACGCATCGCGGTATCGTTTCCTTTTGAAGGGCGCGCTTTGCGGGTGCTGGGGGCGGCGGCGGAGCGGCAGGGAGATGGCGAGCAGGCGGCGCGTTTGATGAATGCCGCAGCGTTGGCCGCTCCTCGCGACACGGCAACCCAGTACTGGCTGGCTCTGCGGGCACTTAGCGAGGAAGATCTGGACCAGGCCCTGCTGCGCATGGATCGGGTGCTGCGCTTTCAGCCCGAGACCCTTGCCGAACTGTTCCCTCTGCTCGGCACGATCGCGGCCAATCCATTCGGTGCGCGCAAGCTGGTGCCCTTTCTATCCCCGGATCGCTACTGGGCAGGGCTGTTCTTGACCCGATTCACTCGCGAGGCGACTCCGGTGTCGGCGGTGCTGGATCTGGAGCGGCTGCTGGCCGCAGCCGGTACGCCGATGGGTCCTGAACAAACCGGCAATCTGACCTCGCGCCTCTACCAGGCCGGCCAGTGGGAGTTGCTCGCGGCGCGCATACAGCAACGCTCCGGTAAGTCCTCGCAAACCATTCGCGATCCCAACTTTAGCGGCGTTCCCGCCGAATCCCTGCTCGGCTGGGGCATCGGTCGATTCAAGGGGGCCGACGTGATCCTCGGGGCCCAAGACGATAGCGGTACTGCTGGAGTGCAGGTGCTGTTCCACGACCGACGTATTGACTTCAAGGATCTGTCGCAACTGCTGATCTTGCCCACCGGGCGCCATGCCATCACCGGGCAGGTGCGGCTGCATCGCCTGGAAACACCACGAGGGTTGCAATGGACGCTGCGCTGCGTCGGCGGCCGCGGTGAGCCGCTGGGGCAAAGCGAGCTGTTCCTGGGCACCACGCCCTGGCGCGAGTTTGCTTTCACGCTGGAAGTACCTGAAACCGACTGTCCCGCGCAGCGACTGACCCTGGAGGTGGCGGCCCGCATCGCCGCCGAGCGCCAGCTTGAGGGCAGCGTGTGGTTCAGCGGCATGGGCGTCGAAGCACTGTCCGATGAAGGGACTAGCGACGAGCGGGGGCAGCCCGAGTAGCGCCGAAGGACTAACGGCAGCGTGAAATTTCCTTGTGTGTACATGCTGGCTTCGAACCGCAACGGGACGCTATACGTCGGCGTCACTTCCGATCTTCCCAAGCGAATCTGGATGCATAAGCAGGGAATAGTCGAAGGCTTCAGCCAACGCTACTAGCCCGCAAATTTCACGAGTGTTCGTAGCGAGGGCGTCGGAGAGGCGCTGTGGTGCGGTCCGCGGACTGGAGATCGATGCAGGCGTACTTGAACAGTACGTCAAGTCGATCGTAGGGAGCAGATCGCGCCACAGCGCCTCTCCGGCGGCCGCAGTAGAAGACTCGTGAAATTTGCGGGCTAGGTGCATACGCTGGTGTGGTTTGAGCAACACGAGGAGATGAATTCGGCGATCGCCCGTGAAAAGCAACTCAAGGCCTGGCGACGAGCGTGGAAGATCGAGCTAATCGAAGCGAGTAATCCGTATTGGCGTGACCTGTACGAGTCCATTCAGTGTTGAGCGCAGGCACTGGACCCCGGCGTTCGCCGGGGTGACGGCAAAGAGCACGGGCCGACCCGTCGTTCCCGCCCTCGAACCTACGATGCAAGGTTCGCAAACCCGCCCTGTACCGACGCCGCGCGTACCACCAATCCCGTCATCCCGGCCTCCGAGCCGGGATCCAGTGCCTCTGAATTGCCCCAAGTCCACTGGACCCCGGTGTTCGCCGGGCTGACGACAGGGAGCACGGGCCAACCGGCCGTTCCGCCCCTGAGCCCACGACGCAAGATCCCCCCGTACCGACACCGCGGATTCCACCAATCCCGTCATCCCGGCCTCCACCAATCCCGTCATCCCGGCCTCCGAGCCGGGATTCAGTGCCTCTGAATTGCCCCAAGGCCACTGGACCAGCGTTCGCCGGGGTGATGGCAAGGAGCACTGGCCAACCTGCCGTTCCCCCCCCTGGTGCCCTCGACGCAGGTCTCAACTACACGCCCTGTACCGCCACCGCGGGTTCCACCAATTCCATCGTCCCGGCCTCCGAGCCGGGGCCCAGTGCCAGCTGCTTGCCGCACCGCAACAGAAGTTCCGAATGATTTCGATTCCATTCAAGGATTTCACGCAAATACGCACTACACTTGCGAGGCGATTGAGGTCACAAGTTCACGGTTTCGTGCTTGAGTACGTGGTTCAATCCGGCTACTCTGATCTATGAATGCGTTTCGCACAGGGGCAACGCGAGCAGTGATTGCAAGCCAGATGAAATTGGGAGTGCTCTTGCTCGCCGCAGGATCCGTCAGCGCTTGGGCGCAGGACGATCAGCGCGACCCCAATATCGTGGGCACGCTGCAGCAGGTCGAGGGCGTGGTCCTGGTAAAAGAGGGCGATGTCTCCATCCCCGCTTCCGAAGGTCAGGTGCTGCGCGACGCACAGGAAGTGCTGGTCACTGAAGGCGCCAAAGCGTTGATCGTCTTCAACGACGGCTGCGATATGGTGCTGGATGCCGAGGAGCTCTACAGCGTGCCCAGTACTTCGCCGTGTGCCAGCCTGTGGTGGGCAGCACCGGCGGCCGCTGGCGTCGGCTGTGCTGGCGCGCATGTGTCCAACTCGAGTAACGCCCGAACGCTCGCTGCAGTCGGCTTGGCGGTAGGGGCAGGCCTGTTGGGTACTTCCCAAGGTCGAGAAACCGATTTTCCGGAGTATGCCGCTGCCCTGGAAGTGGCAGAGGGATCGGTCATGGCGCGCAATGCCAACGGCGCGCTGGAAGTGGTTCGCCCCGGTACTCGCCTGTTTGCCGACCAGGAACTGGTCGTCAGCGACAACGCCAAGGCGCTGATCCGCTTCGACGACGGCTGCACCAAAGAAGTCGAAGTGGGGAATGACGACAAGGAATCCTACTTCATTCCGCACAATTCACCGTGCTTCTCGCCCGGTCTGTGGTGGGCCAGCAGCGCGGCCGCCGCCGGTTTGTGCGTCACGGTCGAAGACAACACGGACTCCACCTCGCCTTAACTCGACCATGTTCGTCAGGCGCTTCCGCGGCACCCGTCCCTAACCACTGCCGCGCTCCTGGAGATGATTCAGAGTTCTCCCTATCCCAGTCGGCCCGAAGACCGGCAAGCCCGTATGCTCGGCTGGGTGGCCATTTTCCTGCTCGGCACTGGCCTGTTGTTCGGCGGCGGCACCCGCGCACATGTATTCTCGGATCTGATTGTCCAGCTGGCCGGAGTGGCAGCACTTGCGCTGGCGTTGATCAAGCTGGATTGGTATTTCCTGCCAACCGAGCGTCGTCAGCTGCTGATGTTGGCGCTCGCCGTGGTTGGCGTTGGTCTGCTGCAGCTGGTGCCCATTCCGGCCTCGCTGTGGGCCAGCTTCCCCGGCCGCGATGAGCTTGCCGCTCAGCGGGCCGAGTTGGGACTGGCTGAACCAGCCTTGCGGGCCTGGAGCACCGACTCGAACGCGACCTGGGCCAGCCTGCGCGCGCTGATTCCAGCGCTGGCGCTGCTGATACTCGGCGTGCAGCTGCAGGAATTCTGGCGCCAGCGGCTGCTCGGAACGATCCTCGTGGTAGCGCTGGTATCGGTACCGATCGGCCTGGCGCAGATCGTCCAGGGCCCCAGCAGCGAACTGCGCTTCTACGTGCCCACCAACAATCAGCAGGCGGTCGGACTTTTCGCAAATCGCAACCACTATGCCGCTTTGCTCTACGTTGGTCTGGCCCTGTCGTTGGGCGCATTTCTGACTTACGACCGCCATCTGCGCGAGCGCTTCACCGCCAAGGGCGTGATGCAGGCCTCAGGCTGGACGCTGCTCGGCGCTTTCTTGATGGTCGGGCTGATGCTGTCGCGCTCACGTGCTGGCGTCGGTCTGGCCCTGCTGGTCGCTGCGCTGATGCTGGTGCTGGGCTTTTGGCGACGTCGTCAACACCCGCGCACGTTCCGCTGGCTGCTTGGATTGCTGGGCTTGGGCGGGCTGTTCGCGCTCCATTTCGGATTTGAGGCATTTTCTTCCCGCCTGCAAAGCGATTGGCTTGACCAATCGCGTTGGCAAGTCACCCAGGCCACGTTGGGGCTGGCGTCTGACTACGCTTGGCTAGGCACCGGTTTGGGCAGCTTCCCGGCTGCCTACGCCGCCTTTGAGCCCATCGATCTGCTGGGCGACAAGATCATCAATCACGCTCACAACGACTGGGCCGAATTGCTGGTGGATCTGGGTGCCGTGTTTGTGCTGCTGGTGTTGGCGTTGTTTGCCTGGCTGTTGGCGCGCTTGGTCGTATTGCTGCGTTCGGCCCAGGAGCAACCCATAGCGCCGATGACGGTGGCTTCGGCAGCGGCGCTGCTGGCGCTGCTGGTGCATTCGGCAGTGGACTACCCGCTACGCACGACGGCAATGTCGATGGTTTGGGTCGCGCTGATGCTGCAGTTGCTGCCCAATCTGCCCCACGATCCTGCCGAGCGCAGGCGTCGGCGCCGGCGCAGTCGGCAGATCGAGAACCATCCCGCCGCGGCCGACCGGCCCCTACGCGAGCGACTGCAGGTCGTCGAGGGCGGTCAAGCTCGAAAGGGCGGCGAAGACGACGGAGATCCCTATGGTTGGGACTAGCGCAGTTGTAGGGTGGGCACAAGCTTGCCGGGCGCGCTTGGGCTCCGCTATCGTTCTCTACCACATTGTTTGATCGAGCAGTTTCCTTGTCTTCCTGGTTCGCCGTCCTGACCAAGCCTCGTCTCGAGGCTCAAGCGCAGCTGTGCCTTGTTCGTCAGGACTATGAGTGCCTCTATCCGCGAATCAAGCGCAGCGTTCGAACCGCCGCCGGAATGACGGTTCGAACCGAATCGCTGTTTCCCCGCTACCTTTTTTTACGTGTCGACCCGTCCGTGCAGTCCCTCGCCCCGGTGCGCTCGACTCGCGGGGTTGCTGGATTGGTGCGTTTTGGTGGCGTACCGGCTGAAGTCCCTGAGGCGGTGATAGCGCAGATCAAGGCGCGGATGGATGTAGACAGCGGATTCGTTCAGCTGCAGCTGCCAGACCTCCAACCCGGCGCCCCGGTACGCATCGCCCAGGGGCCGCTGGAAGGCATCGAAGGCATCTTCAAGGCGCCAGCCGGCCTGGAACGCGTACGCGTGCTGCTGTCGTTGATGGGGACGGAGCGGGAAGTGGTGGTGCCGAAGGCGGCGTTGGGTGGAAGGATTTAGACGTTGACAAGCACGAGAGCGTTTTAGTGCGGAAGCAAGTGCGTTTTAGTGCTGGGGCAGGTGCGTTTTAGTGCAACAGCCAACGCGTTTTAGGTAAGAGCTAGAGCGTTCAACAAATTCAGTGACTTACGCCTTGCGGGGCTACACCGCAGGGCGGCAGCGTGTCTAGAAGCAAAGGCAAAGACGTTTTAGGTTTTACGTTTTAGGTTTTACGTAAGAGCAAGCGCAACAGCGTTGGGAGTCGTACTTCCGCGTCTTGCCAGCCACGACAACCATCCGGACCTAAGACCAAGACCCGAGACGTAGAACCTAAAACGCTCTTGGCCTTTTCCCCTAAAACGCACTTTCTCTCGAACTAAAACGCACGTATCTCCTTCTACTAAAACGCTTTTTCTCTCCACCATTGGCCTTTTCCCCTAAAACGCACCTTCTCTCGCACTAAAACGCTCCTATCTCCTTCCACTAAAACACATTCTCTCCTCACCCCCATCCCAATGACATCCGAATCCGCCGTCCTCCCAACCCTAGCCTCCACCACCATCGCCGTCATCGGCCTGGGCTACGTCGGCCTGCCGCTGAGCGCAGCGCTGGCGGAGCATTTTGACGTACTCGGCTTTGACATCGATCCCAAGCGAGTCGCCGAATTGGCGGCAGGGAGCGATCGCACCGGGGAGCTTGATGACGCGGAGCTCCAGGCCGCTACTCGTTTGCGTTTCAGCGCCGATACTGATGATCTGGCCACGGCCAATGTCTTTATCGTCGCCGTTCCCACGCCGATTACCGCCCAGCGTCTGCCCGACCTCAGCCCATTGCTGGCAGCGTCCAGAACCATCGGCGCACGCCTCAAGCGGGGCGACGTGGTGATCTACGAGTCCACGGTCTACCCCGGCTGCACCGAAGAAGACTGCGTGCCGGTGTTGGAGGAGGCATCCGGATTGCGCTTCAACGAGGACTTCTACTGCGGCTACAGCCCGGAGCGGATCAATCCCGGCGACCGCGAGCGACGGGTGGCCGACATCGTCAAGATTACCTCCGGGTCCACCCCGGCAGCGGCCGAATTCGTCGATGCGCTGTATCGCAAGGTGATCCGCGCCGGCACCCACCTGGCGCCCAGTATCGCGGTCGCCGAAGCGGCCAAAGCGGTCGAGAACACCCAACGCGACGTCAACATCGCCCTGGCCAATGAGCTGGCGCTGATCTTCAAGCGCCTCAGCATCGATACCGAGGCGGTGCTCGAAGCAGCTGGCACCAAGTGGAACTTCATGCCGGTACGACCCGGTCTGGTCGGTGGCCACTGCATCGGCGTCGATCCCTACTATTTGATCCACCGCGCCGAGCAGGCCGGCCACTACCCCGAGCTGATACGCGCCGCGCGGCGCATCAACGACGGCATGAGCGCCCACGTCAGCGGAGAGTTGGTCAAGCTGATGGCGCTGCGCGGCATCGGCGTGGTGAACTCGCGCATCCTGCTCCTGGGTCTGTCGTTCAAGGAGAACTGCCCCGATCTGCGCAACACCCGGGTGATGGAAATCGTGGCCGAGCTGTCGCGCTATCACGCCGCCGTGGACGTCCACGACCCTTGGGTGGATGCCGGCGAGGCCAGCGAAGAATACGGAGTCGACCTCTGTGCCGCACCCGAAGCGGGCAGCTACGACGCCATCCTGATCACCGTCGCCCACCGCCAGTTCCGCGAGATGGGCGAGGTCGGTCTGCGCCGCTGGCTCAAGTCCAACGGCGTCATCTTCGACGTCCGCTACGCCCTCAGATTAGGCGAATCCGATTCGCGCCTGTAGCGCCTTGCTCCGCCGTTGTAGGAGCCAGCCCGCTGGTGATGCTTTGGCATTTCGTAGGAGCGTGCTTGCACGCGATTCTTTGGCCTTTTGTAGGAGCCAGCCTGCTGGCGACGCCCCCTTTTTTCGTAGGAGCGTGCTTGCACGCGATGCTTTGGCCCTTTGTAGGAGCCAGCCTGCCGGCGATGCTCTTGCAACTGGCTTAGGCGCACCAGCGCGCACCACTCTTGCGCTAAGTTGCCTAGTGGCTGACAGGAAAACGTTGCTCACAGGTAGGTCGCTGCCGAGAGCCCGACTGGGATCCCGTGCAAGCACGCCCGTACAAAATGCCAAAGCATCGCCAGCAGGCTGGCTCCTACAGGGAGCTAGGACAAGAGCATCGCGTGCCAGCACGCTCCTACCAAGAGCCAATCCCTGGAAATCCGGGCAATCTGCCCGCGTAGGATGTGGTGAGCAAAGCGAACCGCATCGATACCCACGATGAACGCCGCAATCTCCAAATCTGCGGTACAGGCGTCCGAGGCCGAGATCACGTCTTCCGAACCTGCATCATCGTTACTGACCGACCTGCTCGCCGGCCGCCGTTCGGCGATGGCATTGTCGACCGATGAATGCCACACCCTCGACCAATCCGCCGCATTCCACGGCGTCGACGGCCTGATTTGGCACCAGCTGTGCCATCAACAAGGCGCCGATCACACGTCGCTCGCCAACCTGCGCCGCCGAGCCAAGCAGCAGGCCCAGTGGGAGCTTTCACACCGCGCCGCAGTCGCCGATCTGCTCGATCGGTTCGACGCCGCCGGAATCCCGGTGCTGCTCCTGAAAGGCACCGCGCTCGCCTACAGCCTCTACCCAGAACCCTCTCTGCGTGTTCGCGGCGACACCGACTTGCTAGTCGCTCCCAGCGATCAGAATCGTGCCGAAGACGCGCTCCAGCAAGCCGGATTCCGCCCTGTCACCGTCGCCCACGACAGCGACCTGCAGTCCGCCTTCGAGCGTATCGATCCCAGCGGCGCACGCCAAGTCATCGATCTGCATTGGGCGGTCTGCAACAGCCCGCTGCTGGCCCATGTCTGGACCTTCGACGAGTTGCGTTCCCGGGCGCAGCCGGTGGACAGCCTGAGCAAGGGGGCGCTGGGCCTGTCCCGCAGCGACGCCCTGATCCACGCCTGCCTGCACTGGGCGATCAACCGCCACGTGCCCTACCGGCATGCCGATCAGTCACGCATCGGCGGCGACCGGCTGATCTGGCTGTACGACATCAAGCTGCTCGCCGAATCGCTGACGAAAGCAGAGTCGAGCGGACTGATCCAGCAGCTGCGCGACAAGCGCCTGACCAGCCTGTGCCTGCCTGCGCTCCGCTCTGCGCACTCGCAGCTGCCAAGCGACGCACTTTCGGCGCTGATCGATGCGCTCAAGCCCAACGCCAAAGCCAGCCTGCGCGCTTGGGCCTTCAGTGGCGGCTGGCTGCGCCGCGCCATCGCCGAGGTGGTGCTCAGCCCGAAGCCACTCCGCCGGCTGCACGATACCCTGATCGCCAGCCCCGGAGTGCTGCGCGCGCGCTATCCAAACGACGGCCGGTCGACAGCACGGCTACAGTTGCAGCGCTGGCTCGATGGGATCGGCAAGCGCAATCGGCGGAGATGATGGAACAGGGTGTGTGAGGCATTTCAACAACCGAATATGATGGATCGACCCGACTGGAAGATGCAGCCCTGGTTCGATTTGGTTTTGCGGGAGTCAATCCGATGAATACACGAGTGAAGCGAATCTCCATTGACGCTAGTGTCGCTGGCGGACGTCCGTGCATCAGAAGTACGAGAATGCGCGTTAGCGATGTACTCGCACTGCTTGCTTCCGGCGCTAGTCACGACGAGATCCTCTCGGACTATCCTTATCTTGAAGCGGAAGACATCACGGCAGCGCTTAGTTACGCCGCATCGCAAGCGGATCACCTGGTCATTGGCGCCGCCGCCTAGTGCGATTTCTGGTCGATGCCCAGCTACCCGTTGCACTTGCGCGATGGCTGACGGCGCAAGCGTGCGACGCGACACATGTATACGACCTTGGAATGGAGTGCAGCAAAGATTCGGATATTTGGGATCACGCTTTGGAATCTGGTGCAGTGCTGGTTTCCAAGGACGAGGATTTTGTGAATCTGGCACTAGTGAAAGAAGTCTCACCCCAGCTGGTCTGGATTAGAACTGGCAACACGCGAAAAGCCAGATTGATTGCTGACTTTGAAGCATCTTTCGGGACGATCAAGACAGCATTAGCAAATGGCGAGCGGATCGTCGAACTTCGCGGTGTCTAGTTGCCGTTGGTCTGGAAACGGAGCGCCGGCGTCCCGGCGGCATCGCTGCTGATCGAAGATCAAGAGCCAAAGGCATGCGGGCAATATGCCCGCGCTCCAAAGAGCAAACCCGCAATCTTGAAACATCGCCGCCAATATTGGACCCAAACGGACCGCCGGCGTCCCGCCGGCATCGCTCCTGATCCAGCACAACCAAGCGTCGTCCAGCCGACAGTTCAACGTCTTCTATTGAACCAATGACCACCAACCAAACCGTAATCGTCACCGGCGGCGCCGGCCACATTGGCAGCCAGGCCTGCAAGGCGCTAGCCGCCGCGGGCTACCGGCCGATTGCGGTCGACAACATGGTGTACGGTCATGAATGGGCGGTGCGCTGGGGGCCGCTGGAGGTTGCGGACATCCTTGACGGCGAACGCCTGGATCAGATTTTCGCGGCGTACAAGCCCGCCGCGGTTCTGCATTTCGCTGCCTATGCCTACGTCGGCGAATCGGTAGCCGACCCGAACAAGTATTACCGCAACAACTTTGGCGGTTCGCTCTCGCTCTTGCAGGCAATGCAGCGCCATGGCGTCGACAAACTGGTCTTCTCCAGCACCTGTGCCACCTACGGCAACCCGCTGCACCTGCCCATCAATGAAGACCACCCGCAAGCGCCAATCAACCCCTACGGCGCCTCCAAGCAGATGGTAGAACGAATGATGGCCGACTGCGGCCCCGCCCACGGCTTGCGCAGCATCGCACTTCGCTACTTCAACGCTGCCGGCGCCGACCCTGACGGAGAACTCGGCGAAGCACACGATCCAGAGACCCACCTGATCCCGCTGGTCCTGGATGCTGCCAGCGGCAAACGCAGCCACATCGAGGTCTACGGCGACGACTATGACACCGACGACGGCACCTGCATTCGCGACTACATCCACGTTGCTGATCTGGCCGACGCCCACGTGCTGGCCCTGAAGCGGCTGGAGCAGTCCGAACCCGGCATGCGCCCCTACAACCTGGGCAACGGCCAGGGCCATTCGGTTCGTGAGGTCATCGCGATGGTCGAAAAGGTCACCGGACTGAAAGTCCCCGTCGTCATCGGCCCCCGCCGCCCCGGCGACCCTGCCAAGCTGGTCGGCGACGCCACGCTGGCTTTGAACGAACTCGGCTGGAAACCCAAACTCGCCGACCTCGAAACCATCATCCGCACCGCATGGCAGTGGCATCAGCGGGGCGAGCAGGGAATGACTTGATTGAAGCGTTGGTCGCCACTTATCCTTGTAAATTCGACACTGTGGTTCCGGATTTGCAAGGATGATCAAGCGAACACTCCAGGCGCAGCTCAAGTCGGCCTTGGCGCGGAGCCCGGCAGTGGTCTTGCTTGGTCCTCGCCAGGTCGGAAAGACAACGTTGGCACTGCAAACCGTCGTCGATACCGAATCGCTTTACCTGGATCTGGAGTCAGAACGCGATCGCGCCAAGTTGAGCGAGCCGGAGCGCTTTTTGCCGTTGCTGCACGATCAACTACTGATCTTGGACGAGGTGCATCGTGTGCCGGGTTTGTTTCCGATCCTGCGCGGCCAGATCGATCAGGCCAGGCGAGAGGGCCGGCGCAGCGGGCTCTATCTGCTGCTTGGCTCGGCAAACCTGGATCTATTGCGCCAGTCCGGCGAGAGCTTGGCCGGGCGCGTCGCCTACCTGGAGTTGGCTCCGTTGGCGTTGAACGAGGTGGGAATGGCTGCGCAGGATCGGCTCTGGCTGAGAGGCGGATTCCCTGATGCATTCCTGGCGGCCAATGATGCCGACAGCGCGGCCTGGTTGGGCGATTTCGTGCGCACCTATCTCGAACGCGATATCCCGCAGTTCGCACCGCGCGTCCCCGCCACCACATTGCGTCGATTCTGGACCATGCTGGCGCATGAGCAAGGTGGCTTGTTCAACGCCAGCCGGCTCGCTCGGAGCCTCGGTATCGATGCACGGACCGTCAACAACTACGTCGATCTGCTCTGTGACCTGCTCTTACTACGACGATTGCACCCCTGGCACGGCAACGTCAGCAAACGATTGGTCAAATCGCCCAAAGTCTATCTGCGGGACTCCGGGGTCCTGCATTGCCTGCTTGGGTTGGACAGCATCCCAGCGCTCCTTGGCCACCCCGTGCTTGGCGCGAGTTGGGAGTCCTTCGTCATCGAGAACCTGTTGCGCAGTGCGCCCGTGTCGGTACAACCACACTTCTACCGCACCGCAGCAGGTGCCGAGATCGATTTGCTCCTGGCATGGCCAGATGGCAAGACCTGGGCCATAGAGATCAAACACTCCCTCAGCCCCAAACCGCGCAAAGGCTTCTACCAAGCCTGCGCCGACCTGCAACCCGAGCGCCGATTACTGATCTACCCCGGTGCGGACGACTATCCAATCGGGAACGATGTGGATGTCGTGTCGGTTGGGACAGCGATGGGGATGGTTGGTGGCTAAAGCGTTGGTTTTACGTTGTTACGTTTTACGTTTTACGTGAAAAGCGAAGAGCGCCGAGACCAAGACGGGCGAGATCTGAGTGGCGTATCGATCCTTTGAGGAGCTGGCGGTTTGGCGCGAGGCGGTTGAACTCGCCGTCGACATCTACGCGAAGCTCGAAAGCTGCCGCGATTTCGGGTTGCGTGATCAGATGTCCAGAGCAGCCGTTTCCATCCCGTCCAACGTCGCTGAAGGCGCCGAGCGGGGTTCGAATCCTGATTTCATTCGCTTTCTCCACATCGCAAAAGGCTCCGCGGCCGAGTTGCGGACCCAGCTAATCATCGCAACCCGTATTGGACTCATAGGGTCGGATGATCAGGTCGTTCTCGACGACAGAATCAAGAAGATCAGCAGCCAACTCCAGAACCTGATCGCCGCTCTTAAACGTAAAACGTAAAACGTAAAACGTAACAACCCCCTTTGCTCGTGAGCCCCACAATCCCAGACTCCCCCCGCAGCCCCGGATTCCTCGCCGACCTCCGCTACTACACCGGCATCTTCCACCGCTTCGTCGGCAACCGCATGTACGTGGTGTTCGGGTTGATGCTGTTCAGCGCCTTGCTCGAAGGATTCGGCATCGTCCTGCTGCTGCCGCTGCTGCAGAGCATGGGACAGGGCGCATTCGGGGCCGATGGCCTGTCGCAAACGCTGACCGCCGCGCTCGCCACCGTCGGAGCAACCACGCCGGTGCAGATCCTGCTGGTGATCATGGCGCTGTACCTGATCAAAGGCGTGGTGGCCTATTACGCAACCGCTCTCTCGGGACGGCTGCGCATCCATCTGCAGCGAGACCTGCAAACCCGCCTTTACGACGCCTACGGGCAGATGGACTACCGCTACTACACCCAGCGCGACACCGGCCACTTCGTCAACGTGATGAATCAGGTCTATCCGTTCATCAACGTCTTCTACGGCTTCACCCAATTCCTGATCGGCTTGCTGCGCACGCTGACGTATATCGGCATGGCATTCGCCGTCGCCTGGGTTTTCGGCCTCATGGCGGCCGTGGTTGGCGGCTTGATGCTGCTGTTCTTCCGCCGCTTCAATCGACTCGCCCGCGACCTTTCCACCAAGGCAGCGCACGAACTCGGCTTCTTCTCCCGCGCCTTCATCGAATCCATGCAGTCTTTCAAATACTTGAGCGCCACCGGCCAGGCCAAGCCGCTACGCAAGGCAGCAATCGGCAGCATGAACAAGATGGCCACGCTGATGGAGCGACAAAACCTCGCCACCGCCTTCACCGCCGCGGTCCGCGAACCGCTGGCAGTCAGCGCCATCGTTGCCATCGTCATTTTCCAAATCGCCGTGCTGGAGCAGCCGCTAGCACCGATCGTGGTCTCTATCCTGCTGTTCTACCGCGGCGTGAATGCCATTCTGGGTCTGCAGGGCAGCTGGCAGAACACCCTGTCGCAGATCGGCGCTGTGGAGCTGGTCACCAAGGAATTCGACCAGCTGCAACATCACCAGCAGCGAGCACAGGGCCGACCAGCCCCGCAACTCGATCACGGCATTGAGCTGAAGGACATCGAGTTCCGCTATCGCGACGAAGGCGAGGCCACCATCAAGGGCCTAAACATCACCATACCGGCACGCCAAACCGTGGCGCTGGTCGGTGCATCCGGCGCCGGCAAGTCGACCATCATCGACCTGATCACGCTCCTGCTCACCCCGCAAAGCGGCCAGATCCTGATAGACGGCGTGCCAGCCAGCGAAATCGACCCCTCCAGCTGGCGCGAGCAGATCGGCTACGTGCTGCAGGACACAGTGATCTTCGACGCCTCCATCGCCGACAACATCAGCCTGTGGCAGGGCAACATGCGCAGCGATCCCGAACTGGCCGACCGCATCGAAAAGGCCGCCAAAGCCGCCCATCTCGACGAGTTCGTCCGCAGTCTCCCAGACGGCTACGAGACTACCGTCGGCGACCGCGGCATCCGCCTCTCCGGCGGCCAACGGCAGCGTCTGTTTATCGCCCGCGAGCTGTTTAAGCAGCCGCGGCTACTGATCCTAGACGAAGCCACCAGTTCGTTGGACGCCGAAGCCGAAAAGGCTATTCAGGAAAGCATCGAGGACCTAAAAGGAACCTTAACTGTCGTCATCATTGCGCATCGCTTGGCGACAGTGAAACAGGCCGACCGCATCTATGTGCTGCAGCAGGGAGTAGCGCGTGAGCAAGGTAGCTTCGACGAGCTTTCGCAGCGCACGGATAGCCGATTCCGTGCGATGGTGGAGCTACAGCAGCTGTGACGCAACGGTTGCGGCACATTGCGACTTACGCTGTTCCGGGA
>JAUIFV010000256.1 GCA_030430155.1 Gammaproteobacteria bacterium | reverse complement strand
CGCTGCACGATATTCAGCCCCAAGCCCAGTCCGGCGCTGTCGACGCCCTTGGCGAATGGCTGCAGATCGCTTTCGGCAAGCGCCTGCGTGGACCGATTGCGGATAGCCAAGCGCCAGGGATCAGCGCTGCAGGCGATAAGCACCGGTCGATTGCCCTGGTCGTCGACCTCTGCATGGGCAAAGGCGTTACCGACCAGGTTGGACAGCAGCAGGTGCAAGGCGTCTTCGGGCACTGCCAGGTTGGCACTGGCAGGTATATCGATGTCGAGTATCAACCTTGGATCGTCGTGCCAGCTCGATTGCTCCACGACGACGCGCTCAACAATCGGGAGCAGGGCGCATTGGCCACGCGGCGCGGCGGCCTCGCGGTTGAGCGCCAGCAGCACCTGCAGGCTCTGCTGCAGCTGTCGAGCCGATTGCAACACCCGGTCCAGTGCTGCGCTGTCATCGGCATCGGTTGACGACAATCTGGCCTGCTCGGCGGAACTGATGATCACCGCCAGCGGCGTGCGCAGCTCATGGCTGGCATCCTGGCTGAAGGCGCGTTCCCGCTGCAGCGCCTGCTGGACCCGCTGCAGGAGGGCGTCGAAGGCGTCGCTCAGCGCGTCGACCTCGGCCAGCCGGGCACGCTGAGGTTGGGGCAGGGTCTGGCTGGCTTCGGGATCAGTACTGGCAACGGCGCCTGCCAGCTGCGCTAGCGGGGCGCTGATCCGTCCGGCCATCCAGTAGCCCAGGGCCAGCGCGCAGCCGAGCATCAAAACCGAGCCGGCAGCCAACCAGGTCAGCACCCCGCCGCGCATCCGTCTGAACAGCAGGCGGTCGCCCACCTCGGCGACCAGCCAGACCTCGCCCCAGTCGCCGCGCAGGGGGCGCAGGTGATAGTGGCGGCCCGCCTGGCCGGCGAACTCGCGTCCGCGCGGGCGCTGCTCGAATGCCGGTCGCAGGTCATCGGGAAACTGCGCTGGACTGGGAATGATTCGGGTCTTGGGATCCAGCGGCGGCAGCCACTGTCGTTCGCTTTCCCAAGCCTGCTGCTGTCGGTCGGCCTCCAGCTGCAGCGCCGCGGCCAGATAGCCGTCCTCGACGACATAGGCGACGATCAGGACGAATCCGGAGAACAGTGCGATCAGCAGCAGCGCAAAGGCGCTCAGGCTGATGATCAGACGCCGCCTTAGCGTCGGTGCGGCAGTGGGCTCAAACCTTGTCATCAAGGGCGAACCCCACGCCGTGTACGGTGTGCAGCATCGGTTTGTCGAAGGGCCTGTCCAGCGCCTGACGCAGCAGGTAAAGGTGCGAACGCAGCGGGTCGGATGCCGGCACCTCGTCCGGCCACAGGTCGCGCAGCAGCTCGCTGCGGGTTACCGCGCGTGGCCAAGCCTCGGCGAGCAGTTGCAGGATGCGCAGCGGGATGCCCTGTAGTTCCAGCGCCTGGCCTGCGCGGCTGGCGCTGCCGCTGCGGCGGTCGATGCACAGCGAGCCGATACGCAGGCGATAGTCGGTGCCGACTCGGTGCCGCTGCGACAGCGCCAGACAGCGGGCCAGCAGTTCGTCGGCGGCAAAGGGTTTGACCAGATAGTCGTCGGCGCCAGCGCCGAAGCCGGCCAGCTTGTCCTCGACCTGATCGCGGGCGGTGAGCATCAGGATCGGGATATGCCGATCAGCCTGCTCGCGCAGCGCCTGGCAAACCCGCAGCCCGTCCATCCCCGGCAGACCCAGGTCCAGCACCAGCACATCGGGCGGTTCGGACAAGGCCAGCGCCAGCCCGGTGCGCCCGTCGGCGGCGAAGTCGATTTGATGGCCGTGGCTATCAAACAGCGCGCCCAGCGACTGACGCAAGGCGAGATTGTCTTCGACCAGAAGGATGCGCAGGGCGCGAGGGTTGGGCACGACAGTCACGATAGTGGCGGGATGCCAGTCTGGCACGGCGCTGTGAAACAGAACTCAAACCCGGTTAACTGCTGCATGGCTACGCTACCCGAAGACCGCCACAGACTGATGGGCGATTGCCACCAGGACGCCGTTCTCGGCGTAAATCAGTGCGCTTTGCCAGGCATAGCCGGAATGGGCGTCGTGCAGGGTGACTTCAAAGCGCAGCCACTGACGGGTGCCGTAGACCAATTCGGGACGCACCAGTTCGAGTGCGCAATTCATCGAACTGGCCGGCGCTGGCTGACTTAGCAGGCTCAACACCGGCGGCGGAATCACGTCAACTATGGCCAGGATCTCGCTCTCGTCGTAGCTGGCGTGTTCGGCAGCGGGCCGGGCGTAGATCGTCGAGTTCGGGTCCTTGGCGGCGGTAAACGGCGGCGCGCCGCGCACCCAGCGCATATCGTAGTTTTGAATCAGGTTGGGGGTGACGCCGGGTTGGTGGGGGAATCTGCTGGCAGCGTCAGGATCTGCATTGCTGGGTGACTTGCGGGCATAGCTTGCCGTCGACTCCCGTCCGGCGCCGAGGATGGCGGTGCATTGGAAACAGATCCGGTCACCCTGACTGACCTGGGCCTTGACGTGGGTAACCGACCGACCGGCGCGCAGCAAGGTCGCGCTGGCGACGGCCGGTTCGGTGTGCAGTATCGGAGCTACAAAGGTCATGTGTACGCTACGCACCGGCGTGTCTGCGTCAACAAAGCGGCGCACCGCCCTCAGCGCCAGAGCCAGCTGAACGCCACCAAACCAGCTGCGCCCCTGCAGCCAGCTCTCACCAACCAGCAGCTCCAAGTGGTTGTCAGTTTCGCTGGCCGTGGCGATGAGAGCGGAAGCGGATTGGGGCGTCGCAGGCGGGCTCATTTCAGGCTCACTCCGGTGTGCATGGATTCTCCGTCAGTGACTCGTTGGACTGGGGTGGGCATCCCTAGCAGACTCTCGACAAACACACAAGTCATTGAAATATATGACGAGCTCGACTAGCTTTCGGCGCGCTTCATCGGTGATGAATGCAGTCTATCTATCAGGAGCTAGTCTATGGCTGAGCCAGTTTCTACAGTGGTACTTACGGCCTTTCTTTCGGTCACTTTTGTCGGCGCGAATCAGGGTTTTCCAATGACGCCCGATGCGGCCTATGTTTGCGGCTACGACCAGGCCGCCTATGAGCTCACGCAAGCGGGCGTGATCAATGTGGTGTTTGTCCCGAGCACTGAGGAGCGCTTTCAGATGACTCATGTGCACATCCACGGCGACAACGCGAGCGAATACAATCGGCCGCGCGTTACCCCGCGCTCGCTTAGTTTCAACGCTGCCAATCTCACCGAGCAGTCGATCTACTTTTCGGTAGTCGTGCAGGACAAACTGACCGGGGCGCAGTTTGAGTGTGATCCGCAGATCACCAATATTCCGCCGGATTGATCCGGCTGGAATACCCGATTGGGAGCGCCGTGGTTGTTCGTCACCCGATTACGGCGCTCTCTGGACCTACAGCGTCAGGCGCCAGCGCTTTGCTCGGCCTCAGCCAGCATCGATTCCGGTAGGCCCTCCAGGGTTTCCTGGAAGTACACGTTGTAGCGCTCGCGGAATGCATCCAGTAGCGGTTTGTCGCCGTCGACCAGGGACTGGCGTGGGCCGTCAACGAAATACATCTCCACGCCTTGACCGTCCTTGGTGACGATCGCGCCGCGACTCTCCAGCTCGAAGAAGTCCTTCACGTGCAATCGCACGTCCTCGGAAATGTTGATGCGGCCGGGTTTGCCGCCCTGTTCCAGACGGGCTGCCCGATTAACGGTGGAGCCCCAGATGTCGAAGGCGAACTTCTTGATTCCTACCACGCCGGCGATAATCGGACCGGTGTGTACACCGACCCGTACCTGCCAATGCGGATAGCCGTCGCGCTGGCTGAGTTGGTTGGCGATGTCGATGAACTCCCAGCCGGCCAGCACCGCGTCCACGCAGTGCGCCAGACGCCGGTTGGGGACGCCGGCAACGGCCATGTAACAGTCGCCGATGGTCTTGAGTTTTTCCACGTGATACTTCTCGCAAATCTTGTCGAAAGCGGTGAAGTAGGCGTGCAGGATCTCCACCAGTTTGTCGGCTGAGATCTTCTCGCTGGCCAAAGTAAAGCCTTTGATGTCGGCGAAGAGTACGCTGGCTTGCGAGAAATACTGCGCGGCGACCTTGCCGTCACTGCGCAGTTCGGCGGCGGTGGATTCAGGCAGGATATTGAGCAGCAGGTTTTCGGCACGGGTGCGCTCCTGCTCGACCTGCCAGTACTGTTGATCAAGCTCCACCCGGGCTGCCGATAGACGCTCGCCCATCGCGTTGAAGCTTTGCGCCAAGTCGCCAAGCTCATCTTTGGAGTCATCGTCCAAGCGAGTGCCCAGTTCGCCAGCGCCGATCTGCTCGGCACCGCGCCGCAGCGTCACCAGGCGCTTGACCAGATCGCGTGAAAACACCAGCAGCGCCAACAGCAGCACCAGAGTGGAACCTACAAACATCCACAGGGTGATGCGGCTGGTCAGTTGAGTGCGCTCGTAGTAGTTGGTGCGCGCCTGATCCACGCGCCGGCGCTCTTTGGCAATCAGATCTGGGAGCAGCAGCTGGGTGACTTCGGTAGACAAGGGTTCGCCGTTGATCAGCAGCTCGGTGATCGCCTCCTCATGCTGGCGGCCGAAATAGAGGTAGAAGCGCCGCCAGGACTTGATCAGCTCCTCGCTTTTGCCGGCAACGGCTGAAAGTGCACTCGCATTGTCGACGCCGACCAGCTCGGTGATGGCTTCGAAACGCTCACCGACGACGCGCGATTGGGTGTCAAACTGCTCAATCTGCTCCGGGCTGAGGGCAACGTCGCCGGAGGTGTCATTGAAATTGACCAGGATCTGGATCTGCTTTTGCAGGTCGGTCAGGGCGCGTTC
>JAUIFV010000255.1 GCA_030430155.1 Gammaproteobacteria bacterium | reverse complement strand
GCAGGATGATCGACCGCGACTGGCTGGCCAGCGCCAGACCAAGCCCCACGGAGGCGGCGGTGAAGAAGGCCACGATGGTGACGAAGATCGTGACCCAGATACCCCGTTGCAGCGTGATCAGAACCTGCCGGTACTGGTCATCTGCCAGCTTTCCAGGTGCTGGCCAGGATCCACATGGCGGATCTGCGGGTGATTGACCACCATCAGCACGTGTTTGGCGGTCACCCCGTAGTGGCGGCCCTGGTGGCTGACGACAAAGCCCATGCCGATGAAATCGGCGTTGTACTGGGCATCGGCAAAGCTCACGGCATTGCGGCCGGCGATCAGGGGCAGTTTGGGCGTCTCAGCAGCGCTCCAGAGCAGGCCTAGTGCGGCCAATCCGCTCATCATCACTGGCATAGGGCATTCCTTGGTGTGGAGGTGCAGCCACGCTAGTTGGACTTCCAGTGACTGCCATGTGCCATAGGCAACGGCCACCGGTACTCGGTTCAGGAACCATTCCTGACTCAGGGTCGGGATCGATGGCCCGATTGTGTTGCTAGCCGGGCCAGCGCTCTATCCAGGGCGTTGCCAAAGCGCTGCTTGTCCTGCGCACCGTAGGCGGCAGGACCTGCGGACTGGATGCCGCTGGCGCGCAGGGTGTCCATCAGATCTCGCATCACCAGACGCTGGCGGATGCCGGCCAGGTCGTACTCCTCGCCGCGATAGCCGATCACATGGGCGCCTTTTTCCATCACCTCTGCGGCCAGCGGCACGTCCGAGGCGATCACCAGATCGCCCGGCTGGGCCAGATCGGCGATACGCTGATCCGCGGCGTCAAAGCCCGGAGCGACGACGATGCAGCGTACGTTGCGCAGATGAGTGGGAGTCTTGATCAGCCGGTTGGCGACCATGACCATGGGTACGCCGGTGCGTTCGGCCGCGCGCAGCAGAATCTCCTTGACCGCCTGCGGGCAGCCGTCGGCGTCTACCCACAGCGTAGCGCTGCGGTTGCTGTCAGCACTGTTCATGCAGGGGTGGCCGGCGGTGCCTGGCCGGCGTTGGCCAGCCAGCGACTCAGTGGCGCCAGTGAGCGGACCAGCGCGGTGAGAAAGAGCAGCGGAAAGATCAGGCTTTCCAAGGCGAATACCGCGATCAACTCGATCAGTCTGCCGACGATGCGGTCCGCCGCGGCCTCGATTGCGGCCAGTTTGGCTCGGGGGTCGATGTTCTCGCGGGTTTGATCCCACCAGCGCCCGGCCGCCGCGAGCAGGCCGCTGTCTTCGTCTACGGCGGGCGGCGGCTCTGTTTCGATCTCGGCGCTGAGGATTTCGGTGCTTTTCTCCAGTTCGGCATTGGCCGAGGCAAAGGGCCCGGCCAGCAGCAGCCGCCAGCCGGCCTCGCTGGCCAGCGCCGCCAGCGGCACCGCAAAGCGGGTCAACAGCAGCAGCGCGGCGATCCAGGCCAGCGGCATGGGCACGCTCTTGCGGGCCAGCACGATCACCGCGGTAAGTAGCAAGAGTCCGGCGGTGACCAGCTTCAATGGCCACCAGGCGCCTATCCCCAGGAGCAATTCCTGGACGCCGAGCGAAGCGGCGGCGACCAGCATCAGCGCGGAAAACTGCTCGACCAGATCATTGACCGGATCGAGGATCTGACCCGGCGCCAGGGTCACCCCAACCCCGGCCGGCTCGATGGCCACTTCGGTGCCCTGTGCCACCGAGATCAGCCCGTCAAGCGACCGGCCCAGCGCAAACGCAGCCAGCGCACGGCCCAGCGCGGCATGCAATCGTTCGCCGGCGTAGTGCTCCGGATGCGGCAACAGCACCGATCCGGCCATGGCGACAATGAGGAAGGCGATCAGTAGGGTGCGGTTCATGGCGACATGGTCGGGGCATGGGGCGGTGGGCGCAAGAGACAAAGGGCCGAGGGCCCAGGGCATAGGGCCTAGGGCAGGCCACGATAGGGCTCAGGGCTCAGGGCCCAGGGCCCAGGAAGGCAACAGCGCGCGGTCTCGAGCGTGGCCGCTTCGCTGTGGTGGTCTCCATCGCTGTTGTAGGAGCCTGCCTGCAGGCGATTCAGATCCTTCGGTATGACCGGCGCTCGCCATCGTTGCGAAGCGCCAAGGATCACCTGCAAGCAGGCTCCTAGGAAGAGCGATGCGGACCAGAACGAAATCTGTCGCCAACGCGTGGAGCCCGGGCTTCTCCTGGGCCCTGAGCCCTGGGCCCTCGCATCAAGGAACGCAACAGGCATCGCGGGACGGCGTCGATCGGCCATCGCGCTCTTGTAGGAGCCTGCCTGCAGGCGATTCGGATCCTTCGGCATGGCCGAATTTCACCACCAATGCGAAGCGCCACGGATCGCCTGCAGGCAGGCTCCTACGAAGAGCTGTCCACGCCAACACCGAGTCGTCGGTATCGGCGCAGATCTTCTGGGCCCTAGGCCCTGAGCCCTGGGCCCTATCTCAGTCCGTGCCCTGGTCCCTATCTCGGCACTGTGCCCAATGACACCGCCAGGCGCCGCCACTAAAACTCCAACTGCGCCTTGAGAAACCCAAGAATATCCGTCCACTCCTCGATCTGCTTGGCGGTCGGCTTGCCGGCGCCGTGGCCGCCACGGGTGTCGACGCGGATCAGCATCGGCTGGTCGCCGCTGTATACCGACTGCAGTGCCGCGGTGTACTTGAAGCTGTGGGCCGGGAAGACCCGATCGTCGTGATCGCCGGTGACTACGAAGGTGGCCGGGTAATTCACTCCGGAGCGCAGATTGTGCAGCGGCGAGTAGGCGTAGAGGGCAGCGAACTCGTCGGCCTTCTGCGGTGAGCCGTAATCGCTTTCCCAGGCCCAGCCGATGGTGAACTGGTTGAAACGCAGCATGTCCAGCACGCCGACGATGGGCACGGTCGCGGCGAATAGCTCCGGGCGCTGCTGTGCGGTGGCGGCGGCGAGCAAACCGCCGTTGCTGCCGCCGAGGATGGACAGCTTCTGCGGGCTGGTCCAGCCTTGGGCGATCAAGTACTCCGCTGCGGCGGCGAAATCATCAAACACGTTCTGCTTGTTGAGCTTCATCCCCGCCCGATGCCAATCACCGCCGTACTCACCGCCACCGCGCAGATTGGCCACCGCGTAGACGCCACCCATGTCCAGCCACACCGCGATCGGCACCTTGTAGCTGGGGGTAACCGGGATGTTGAAGCCGCCATAGCCGTAGAGCATGGTGGGCGCCGTGCCGTCCAGGGGCGTGCCCTTGGCGGCGGTGATGAACATCGGGATCCGAGTGCCATCCTTGCTGGTGTAGAACACCTGCTTGGTCTCAAAACGGCTTTCGTCCAGCGGCGTGCTCGGACTTTGATAAAGCGTGGATACGCCGGTTTCCACATCCAAACGGTAGACACTGGGCGCGGCGGTGAAGCTGGTGTAGCTGTAGAAGGTCTCGTTGGATTGACGATCCCCGGTGAATCCGCCGGTGCTGCCGAGGCCGGGCAGCATTACGTCGCGCTCAATACGGCCGCCGCGATCGGCGATACGGACTTCGCTGTGCGCGTCGCGCAGATATTCGAGCACCAGACGATTGCCGATGGCCTTGGCATCGACCAGCGTGGCGTCGGATTCGGCCACCAGGTTCGACCAATTGCCGGGTCGGTTGATGTCCGTGGCGACCACTCGGTAGCGCGGCGCATCGAGATCGGTGAGGAAGTAGAAGACGTCGCCGTCGTTGTCGACGAACTGGAAGGAGGCGACGAGCTCGCTGACCAACTCAGTCACCGGCGCACCGGGCCGATCCAGGCGCTGATAGAAGAAGCGATTGCGCCGGTCGGTACCCTGCCAGACGCTGATCAGCAGAAAGCGGCCGTCCTCACTGACGTCGGCCGCAAAACCCCATTGCGGTTGATCCGGTCGGGCGTAGACCAGCTGATCCTCGCTCTGCGCCGTGCCCAGGCGATGGAAGTAGATCTTGTGATTCTCGTTGACCGCTTTCAGCGGATCGCCGTCGGCCGGCGCGTCATAGCGTGAGTAATAG
This sequence comes from Gammaproteobacteria bacterium, assembly GCA_030430155.1. Taxonomy (GTDB): domain Bacteria; phylum Pseudomonadota; class Gammaproteobacteria; order Xanthomonadales; family SZUA-5; genus SZUA-5. The sequence goes on along the minus strand of JAUIFV010000255.1, from coordinate 849 downwards.
AAGCCGCTGCTGTCCTTGGCCCAGCTGGCGCCGGAGAACTTGACCCAGTCGATCACTTCGTCGCGGTCGCTGCGGCTGCTGACGTCGCGTACTCGCCATTGCTGCCAGTCCGAGCCGCCGGAGGAGGTGCCGTAGGCGAGATAGCGACCGTCTGGACTGACCTCGGCGCCAGACAGGGCCACCGTGCCATCACTGGAAAGCTGATTCGGGTCGAGCAGGATAGTCGGCTGGTCTTCCAAGCGCTCGGCCATGTACAGCACGGCCTGATTCTGCAGGCCGTTGTTGTGAGTGTAGAAGTAGCGTCCGGCGCGCCGCGAGGGCACTCCGTAGCGCTCGAAGTTCCACAGTGCGCTGAGCCGGGTGCGGATCTGTGACCGGTCGCTGATCTGATCCAGGTAGGCGTCGGTGATCCGGTTTTGTGCGGCGATCCACTCGCGGGTTTCGGCGCTGTCCAGCTCTTCCAACCAGCGATAGGGATCGGCGACCTCGATCTCGCTGCCGTCGGCTGCGGGATAGCGGTCGTTATGATCCACCGTTCGGGCCACTGGATAGGTCAACGCTGCCGACGCGCCGTCATCGGCACTCTGCGGCTGAATGTTGGCGCTGCCACAGGCAGCCAAGGCCAGCGCTGCGCCGGCAGTGAGGATGGATCGCAACATGAGCAGCTACTCCGCAGGTCATTGTTGACGCCGTGATTGCGCTTCTGGGCCCTGGGCGCTGGGCCCTCCTACTTGCCATCATCGGCAATGTATCGCGGCCCCTTGCCGCCGGCCTTCTCATACACGCCTTTGCCAATCTTCTTGTACTGAGTGAAGCCGCGCTCGGCGTAGTGCGACTCTTTCATCATGT